>CBDTUH010000003.1:0-39798 GCA_965363375.1 uncultured bacterium | reverse complement strand
TCTACGCTTGGCGCTTCTTTGCTGCGAATGTCTGCGTTTGGGATTTGGCATAACTCAATGATTTTAAAAAATTCTGTTTTCTATTTTTTGTTTTCAACGTTCGGAGCCTGCGCTTCTTCTTTTCGTCTGTGCTTTCCTAATTCCGAACAATATTTTTGTGAATGGTGAATGGTCAATTGTGAATTTGATGTTTTTTATTCCCTATTCACTATTGACAATTCCCTATTGTAAATCTTTAAATTTCCCTTTCAGGTCTTTCCAGATCGGGTTTTCTTTTTCTTCCTTCTCGGCGCGCATGCGGTTGAGCAGTTCGCGTGCCTCGGGGCTGCAGTACGGGCCATCCATATTTTCGTACTCACAGGTCTTTGTCATTGGGATACTCAGGTTGATGAATTCGTAGATCCAGCCTTTTACATCCAGGTGGCTTTCACCTTTTGATATGTAATAAACATCGGGGTCTTCTTCCTGGTCGTTGGCCACTTCCGGGTTTTCTACCATTTTTACCGTCATCGTAAATTCATCAAACAGTTGCAAGGGCAGGTTGTTGCTGCAGCGGTCGCAGGTAACATCTACCGAACCGCCCATTTCAAAGCGCAGCATCATAAAGGTGCTCGAACTTTTATCGAGGTGCAGTTTTACGTGTGCTTTGCAGTCCTTGAAATCCTGCTCCTGAAAATCCTCAAAGAACTTATCTTCTATATCGTATTCAAAAATATGAACGCCAGGCTTTAACCCCACAAATGCTATCTCGTACTCCCGCCTGTTGCTCATGATCCTTTTTTTTCGAGTGTGCAAAGGTAGTGTAAATACACCAAAATCGTATATTTCAGGTTAATATTTTAACGAAATTAGACCAATTGCGGCCAAAGTTATGATTAAAAGGCTACTACATAACCCCATTTTGATGCTTTTGCTGCTGTTGGCTGCCGTTATCAAGATTGCCTCGCTTAGCAGCACCTGGGTAGAGGAAAAGTATAGCAACGGTGTGTACCCGCTATTGGCCCGGGGGCTCAGGGCCGTTTTAGGTTGGATACCTTTTTCCGTAGGCGATCTGCTTTATGCTGCTGCTGGCGTTTACCTTTTGTATATATTATATAAAGCTGTTGTGGCCATTCGCTTAAAAGGAATTAAAGACGTTTTGTTCAATGGCATTATTTCCGGCGTAAAAATATTTTTATTGGTGTATATCTGGTTTAACCTGTTATGGGGGCTCAATTATAACCGAAAGGGCATTGCCCACCAGCTGGAACTGGACCTGCAGCCTTACACGCTGGAAGAGGTTTCCGGGCTTACCAAAAACCTGCAGCAGCAATTGAACTTTTACGCGGCCAGGGCAGACTCCTCGCAACAATGGAACAACAACAATTCTTTACTGAAAGCTGCTGTAGCCACTTATAAAAATGCGGAAACTTATTATCCGTACCTGGCTTATAAGCAACCCACCGTTAAGCCTTCTTTGTACACGCATGTAGGCCAGTATTTCGGGTTTACGGGCTATTACAATCCTTTCTCCGGCGAGGCGCAAATCAAAACCACCATTCCTTCTTTTATCAAACCTTTTGTAACGCTGCACGAGGTGGCGCACCAACTAGGCTATGCCAAAGAAAATGAAGCCAATTTCGTGGCTTTTCTGGCCGGCAAGCATTCGGGAAATACAGCTGTTTTATATTCGGTGTATTACGAGTTGTACCGCTATGCCCTGCGCGAAGTGGCCCACCGTGATACGGCCGCCGCCGCTGCTTTTAAAGCTACACTGCACCCGCGCGTGGTAAAAGACAATGAAGCTTTGAAAACTTACCTGCTATCTACACGCAACAAAATAGAGCCGCTAATGACTTTTTTTTACGACCGCTATTTAAAAGCCAACGACCAGGCAGAAGGGGTGCAAACCTACAACCGCGTGGTGGCCTTGCTGGTGGCCTACCGTAAAAAGTTTGGTGCCAGCATGATCTAAATCCGTGGCCTGATTGTTTTAAACGTCTTAAAAACCTTTTAGATGAAGAATTGGGTGAAAGCGGTTATTTCAATAGCCATTCCGCAGGCGGTAGGCCTTACAGCCGCGTATTTTACAAACACAGGCGAAAGCAGTTGGTTTAAAAGCTTGGCAAAGCCGGAGTGGAACCCGCCCGGCTGGCTGTTTGCACCGGTGTGGACCACATTATATATTATGATGGGCATAGCGCTTTACCTGGTTTGGAAAAGCGACGCACCTGCGCGGTTGAAGCGACCTGCCATTACTTTATGGGCAATACAAATGGCACTCAACTTTTTGTGGTCGTTCCTGTTTTTTGATATGCACCTGATGGATATTGCTTTTTATGAAATTGTGGTTTTATGGGTAATGATTTTGCTTACCATTTTTGCCTTTGCACGCATCAATAAATTAGCTGCCTGGTTGCTGGTGCCTTACATCAGTTGGGTAAGTTTTGCATCCATGCTCAATTACACCATCTGGCAAATGAATACTTAATTAAAAAAGCGCCCGAAAGGCGCTTTAAGATTTATTAAATACATCCAATAAGCATTATAAAGGTCTTACCCATATGTTGCGAAAGGAAATGGGTTCGCTGGGGTCGCCGTGGTCTTGCAGCTTAATGGGTAAAGGGCCGTGTGCTTTGTAATCAGGTTTGCCAATATAAACCGTGGTGCCCTTCACTTCCACATTGTTTTGCACCAGCACACCATTTAAAAAAGCAGTAATGCGAGCAGGGCTTTTCAAGCTGCCGTCGGCATTAAAGCGCGGCGCAGTCCATACAATATCGTACACATTCCAATCGCCGGGTGCGCGGTTGCTATTTACCAAAGGTGCATGTTGTTTGTAAATGCTGCCCGACTGCCCATTCACATAGGTTTTGTTGTTGTAAGAATCCAGCACCTGTATTTCGTAGCCTTCATCACCCTTTCCCCAGCCGGCGAGAAATACGCCGCTGTTGCCACGGCCTTGTCCCGAACCTGTAATGTGCTGCGGAATGCGCCACTCAATATGTAATTGGTAGTCGGTAAAAGCCTGCTTGGTTTGAATATTTCCGGTTCCTTTTTTCACCATAAAGGCATCGCCGGCCATTGTCCACTGCGCTTTTTGAGTAGTATCGCTTGTGCTTACCCAGTTGTCCAGATTATCGCCGTTGAATAAAATAATGGCATCGGCAGGAGCGGCACCAGGTAAAGGCGCAGGTGATACTACTTTAGGCACCGGTGTCCACACTTCAGTATCTTCTGGTTTTGCTTTTTGGGCCATGGCAAAATGACTGCCCGCTAAAAAGGCAAAGGATAAAACAACGTATTTCATGTATGGGTCTCTATTTTAGTTTTCAATTTAAAATTTAAAAGGAAAAAGAGACGTTTTGAAATAATCATTCAAACGTCTTATTTCCCTTTTGGCTCAATAGGTTTGTTTCAGTACAAGTGTGCGACGCAAGTAAAGCTGAATAGAAAGATAAAAGCTTGTAACAAAAAAGTCTTTCAATGCTTTTGCATTTTCAAAATTCAAAACGTCTCCTTTTCCTTTTGTGAATGGTGAATAAAAAATCCTAAAGCAAAACGTCTGTTTTTCCTTTTAATAATTCACCATTGAATATTACATTATTCAAACGTCTCTTTTCCCTTTTAAAACTGGTTCTTCCACATCATACTTTCCACCGGGCGGTTGGGCTGGCCGCTGTATTTGGCGCCTTTCTTTTGGTTGTATTTTACTTCTATTTCGCCATCTACCGGAAAGTAAATAAGCTGCCCCACCGGCATACCGGCGTACACGCGCACGGGTTGCTTTACAGAAATCTCCAGCGTCCAGTTGCCGCAAAAGCCCACATCGCCTTTACCCGCCGTGGCATGAATATCAATACCCAGCCGGCCGGTACTTGATTTGCCTTCCAGGAAAGGAACGTGCGCATGCGTTTCGGTATACTCGTCGGTTACGCCCAGATAAAAATGATGCGGCTCCAGCACAATGCCTTCTTCCGGTATTTCAAAATATTCTATTTCGTTGTGTTTTTTGGCATCCAGCACGGCGTCTTTATAGCGGGCCAGCGTTTTGCCCAGGTGTACATCGTAACTGTTGCTGCCTAGGCAGCTGCGGTCGTAGGGTTCTATCTTAATGGTGCCTTTTTCAATTTCTTCCAAAATGCGCGTATCGGAAAGAATCATGCTTTGTAATTTTACTTTTGATTATTGCGATTGGCAAAATAACCTCAAATTTTAAAAATGCCTCTTTTTTTTCAAAATGATATAGACACCGAAACCAAGCTGGCCGTGTGGAAAATAGAAGAGGAGGAAGCTTTTTTTACGGAAAAAGTGCCGCTGCACCGGCATATTACGCACCCGCACAAGCGGCTGCAGCACCTGGCCGGGCGCTACTTACTGCAATACCTTTTCCCCGATTTTCCCATTGGGCTGATACAGATTGCTGATACGCGCAAACCTTATTTGGAGGACGAAGCCTATCATTTTTCCATTTCGCACTGCGCCGATTTTGCGGCTGTAGTGGTGAGCAAAACCAAAAGAGTAGGTGTGGATATTGAACTGGTGAATGATAAGATTTTCAAGATCGAACACAAATTTGTTGCGAAACAAGAGAAGGCTATTTTAAATGAACAGGTAAAAGAAGATGCTGCCATTCAACCGCTGGAATCAGCCTTTCGCGCGCGAGATTTGATACTGCTCTGGAGCTGCAAAGAGGCTGTGTTTAAATGGTACGGGCTGGGCAACGTGGATTTCAGAAAACATATGCAACTGCAACAAATTGCTACAAACATTGCGGATGCTTACCATGTGCAACTGCTGTTTAAAAAAGAAGAAGACCGATTGCTCGATCTTCATTCTCTTTTTTTTAATGGTGTATGTATGAGTTATGTGGTTACTTGAACAGCATTTTCGGCACTACTTCTTCCTCTTCTTCAAGCCCGTCTTCCAGCAGCGGAATGTTGCCGATAGAAGCGCCCGCAATGCCTTTGATGGAACCGTACATGCCGGCTGTGCTCAGTAAAACTTTCTCCAGACTTTTCTCGCGCTCCTTCCACATTTTTTCCATTTGGATGCGCTCTTTACTGATGTTGTTTTTCATCGACAAAAAACCTTCCACAATGGTTTCTATCTGCTGGCGAAACTCGGTACCGGTTAAATAAGAATACAGCATCTGCATTTTTTCACCTTTGTTTTCTTCGGCTTTGGTGGTTTCGGCAATGCGGATGATGGTATGGCGAAGGGCCGTTGTTAGCGCCGCCACTTCGTTGAATGAGCAGATCCACACGCCGTCGCGCTCGCCAAAGCAGGTCATGTCTTTGGGATAGTTTTGCGTAACCAATATGGCTACATCCGCACCTTTGGTGCGCATGTCAGATTTTAATTTATCGATCCACGCCGCGTTAAAGGTTTTGGTGCGCTTGCTTTCAAAAATGATCTTTCCGCACTCCACCCCAATATTGTTACGCACGGTTTGCATGCAATCGGCACCTTCCACGCCTTTGCCTACTTCACCAATATTGTCGTAGGGGAAATGCGCGCGCAGCAACTCTTCCAGCAGCACCTCCTGCACTTCGCCCTGCCGCTGTTGTGAGCCCTGATCGGCTTTGCGTTTCATTTCTTCAATCAGCTTTTTCTGTTCTTCCAGTTGCATCTGCAGGTCTTTTACTTTAAAAAGATGCTCCTCTTCTTTCAGCGCAATGCGCTGTTCTTCATCTTTTCTTATTTTTTCTACCAGCGCTTGCTTGGCCTGTATTAATTGCTGTTGCAGCTGAATCTCCAGTTCTGCTTCCCTGTTTTTCAGATCCAGTTCTTTTTTCATGTAAGCCAGCTCTTTATCGCGGGCGTCTTTCAGGCGCTTTTCATTTTCCGCTTCCTTTTGCCTCATCAGGGTCATCTCGTTTTCGTAATCAGCGCCAATGCTGCGGCGCAGCTGCTCTTTCAGCTCGGCCTGCAGCTTTTGTTTTTGCTGCTGCATTTCGCTTTCCAGGCGCAGCTTTTCCTGCTGCAGCTTTTGCTGAAACAGTTCGTTTTCGTTTTTCTTTTTCTCTTCAAATATTTTTTGCTCTGCTTCCAGTTTCTTTTTTTCGGCGCTCAGCAACTGCATGTTTTGCTGCAGCTGCTTTTCGTACTGCTGTTTTATTTTCTGCTCGGCATCGGCAGATAATACATTCTCTACATCCAGCTCGGAAGCACAGTTCGGGCATTTTATATGAGTAGGCATCAGATGAAAAATTTAGTACAAATTAAAGAAGGATTCCTAAACAATTTAGCAAATGTGGAAAAACAGCATTTCCTGCTTTTGCCAAAGCGACGCACTGCAGCAGTTATGCACATTTTTTAAGATGTAAAAGCAGCCTTTATTCATAAAAAATCAAAAGGAAAAAGAGACGTTTTGCAGCGTATCAGCTATCAAAAAATCAAAGCGACATTTTCAACCAAAAGGGAATTCAGACGTTTTATAAGTACGAAGTGCATAGTTAAAAGGAAGGAGAGACGTTTTTCGGAGTCGCAATTTTGTAAAAAAAATTTCGTTAAAACATTCAATGTTTGAACATTGAAATTATAATATTCTTATCTTTGCGGTAGAATTTTTAATTACAACCTACAACACACACAAATGAATTCACGCAACATTTTCTTAGCCATTGGCATTACAGCTTCTGCGCTCACTTTTGCCTCTTGCTCCGATGCGCCTAAAGGCGATGCCGCTACTGTAGCCGGCGTACAAAATGCCGCAGCAGCCGAAGGTAATTCTATTACTATTGATTCAACTGCATCATCTATCCGCTTTGTGGGTAATGGTGTAGGCAAAAACCATCCCGGTGTTTTCAAGATAACGGAAGGTGCTGTAGCCGTTGCCGGAAATGCTGTTACCGGCGGCCAGTTTACTATCGACATCAATTCTATGCAACTGGAAGAAAAAGGTGAGATTTTTGAAACCAAACTGCGTCCGCACCTGTTGAACGCAGACTTTTTTGACGCGGGAAAATATCCTACCGCAAAATTTGAGATCACCAAAGTAGAACCTTATACGGCTAACGGTACAGATACATCTGTAGTTGCCGGCGCCAACTACCTGGTAAGCGGCAATCTTACTTTGAAAGATGCTACTAAAAATATTACGTTTCCTGCAAAAATAGATGTGGCCGGTAATGCTGTAAGCGCAGTTGCCAATTTCGACATCGACAGAACCTGGTGGAACATGAGCTATGGCAACGACAAATCTTTAGGTGATAAGTTTATTTCGCCTACCGTTAATGTGCAACTGAACCTGCAGGCTAAGCCATAATAATTTTAGACGAATAGAAAGGTTTTGTTTTTATATGCAGTGGTTTTTTTAGGTACAAGAGAAAAGCTTCCGGTTTTTACCGGAAGCTTTTTTATTTGCTGATGTATTCTTTATAAGAATTAAGAAAACAAAAATTTGTATAAATAATTATCAATGAAAATGACAATAGTTTAAAACCTGTAATCCAAAGAAGTTCAATAAATAGAAACCTCATTGCTTTAATTGTATAGATATTTTTTATAAACTGATAATTGAATTCACATGCAAAGGTGCTTTCCGATAATTACTACCAGGTCTTATTTCCTGCAGGCTCAAATCGAAATTTAGAAGCTTCGCTTTTTGACTTTGTTTGGTGCAGTTTTGGCCTATCTACAGGGACAAAATAAAACTGCTGTGCATAGTTTCCATTGTCCGTCCATACCTGCATTTTTTCTTTTTTTAAGCTGCCATTCAAAATGTCCAGCACCAGGTTATTGCCCAATGCGGATTCAATTTTGAAATATCCTTCATTGCCGGTTGGCACCAACTTAAATTTTTGTGCGTTGCTGTTAACTAAACTTTTGCGAACTACTGTTTGTCCCGCAGAGGGCTGGTTGTTTTTTACATCTACAGTGATATAATCACCCGTATTTGCATGTTGTATCAGGTACCAACCAGTGTTAGCAACGGGTATCAGTTTCCAGGACTGATGTTGTGGCGAGGTGTTCTGTTCATTTTGCTGTAATCTTCCATCATTCGTTTCCAGGCAAAGATTACTGTGGCGGGCAAAAATCCAGACAGGTATCCTGTTTAGTACCTGACTAGTAGCGGGATAATTGGTGCTATTTAATGTAGCATAAGAGCCGCTGTGTTTAAACTGCAGGTAATACCAACCCACTTCGCCCGGTACCATTTCCAGTTTTACTTTTTCATTGCTTTTATCTTCAACTTTATGTTTCATCATCCGTATCATAGCACCATCTGTTTTACGGTGGTCATCTACATTCAGGTTCAAACCGCTATTTGCAGAAACAACATAACAATAGCCTTCTTCACCAGAAGGAATCAATTGCCATTCTTCCTGCAAACGGTTCATAACCGGGCTTAAATAAACGTGGTGCTCTGTTTCTTTACTTGATTCGCTTTGCAGTATAAGGTTCGAAAATTTTGTTTTGATGCGATAGGTGGGGCCGTTGATTCTTATCAATTTTCTTTCTGTTTTGCCGGAAAGCTTATCTATTGTACCTGAGAAATCATCTGCAAAATTTCCAATTTCTTTCATTGGTCTTTTCCAGATTTTTTGTACGGCAGCTTCTGAAAAGCTGCTGAATTCTAATGCTGCATTCAAGGAAGCATCCGCTGCTAATTTTGTTTTTTCTTCTGCTTCCCGTGCCGCCTTTTCAGCCAGTTCTTTTGTTTCTTTTGCGGCCTTGTCAGCCGCTTCTTTGGCTAACCTTGCTTTTTCTGCTGTTTCCCGTGCTGTTTGTTCGGCAAGTTCTTTTGTTGCAGCTGCTGCTTTTTCAGCCGTTTCTTTTGCCAGCTTTTCCGCATCATCAAATGTTTTTTTAATATCGGCTAATACAGGCAAACTGATTTCAAATACTTTGGCAGCTACTGATTTTATAAAGTCAACCATGGTGCCCGCTTTTATACTAACTTTTACCTGTTCTTTTTTACCGGCCAAAATAAAATCAACCGAGGCAGTTGCACCGGACTTTAAAGCTTCCAGTTCTCCTTCGAAATAAATTTCCCGAATTGTAAAACCTTTATCAATAAATGGCTTTACAAACTGGACACCTTTTGTTGCAGATACCAATTTGCGTAATTCTTCAGTAATACTTTCATAAACCTCCTGCTTCACATGCACCTTTACAAAAGTTTCTTTCAATGGATTTTTGAAACTCTTTATTTGAGCATTCATTTTTGCATCTAAAAAATCATAGACTTTACCATCCAACTGGCATACATAGCCATCATTAGTTAAATTGATGAAAGCATTGGCATTGTTGACACCTAAAATAGTAAGGCCGCCATTGACAAAAACAAAACTATTTTCCGACGAAATTTGGCTATCATTCCTGGTATTCCTCATAACCGGCTCCAGGCTGAATTGCTGATCCGGAGAACTTTTTCTTTTAGCAATCACAATTGGTTCGCCATCCTGGCTTGTGCCTGCTCCAACTGTTACTACCATCTGCGGGTTAAGCTTTGACTCGAGCTCAATAGCACCATTTTTTAGAAGCACCGGTTTAAATAATTGCGCATCCGTTTTATTACCTATATATTGCCACACCGGTTGACCTTCAACAGGCAAACCATTTTGCACATCAAGGTACATCTGGCTGTTACTGTTTTTAATTGAATAATACCCATTCCCGTTTGCTTCGAAAAGGAACTGCTGTGCACCTGAACGGTTTAGGGTCCATTGGTGCACTTTGCCTTGCAAGTCCATACTGGCACCTGCAATATCTATTGCTTTGTTGCTGTGTTTGGCCAGCAGGTAATAGGCGGCATCCGTTTTTACTATTTCAGTTTCTTTATTTTCAGCCGGTAATGAAGTAATAGCCTTCAGTAGATTTCCTGCCGTCAGGTCCACTTTCATTTCTGGTTTGCTTGTATTATTTGCACCGGTTAGTTTAAAAACTATCAAATTTCCAACTGTCAGGTTAATTGGATCCGCCAGGCAGTGTGCTTTGATGCCTGCATTCATACCCCCTTCATAACCTTCCAGTGTCAGATCAAAAAAACCTCCCCATCCTGCAATTTCTGCGTCACCAGCTATACGAAAACCTGGTGTCAACACTTCGTCAGTTAAAGTTCTTATGGTGCCTACTCCTGGTGGTACAAACTTGATGGCTGCGTTGTTTATTTTACTATTAAAATAAGGTTTCAGGTAACCAGGTATTTTAATTTTTACCTGTTCCTCAAAAAGATAATCAATCAGGTTGTCCCAGCTAACATCATTTAGCTGGCCAATAAAATGGCTGCGGGACGGTTCATTGATATCTAAACCTATTCTTGCTTTGCCTGTAATCTTTCCAAAACCAAGGGAGCCCGCCAGGCTGATATCATCAGGCAAGGGGAAAGGTGTGTAAGAAAAATTAATACCCGCACCCAATTCCAAGCCACCAAAAGAAAACCCTTTGATGCCAAATGCGTTATTCCAGTTGTTTTTCATAGAGCCTGCCATACTAATTGTTGATTTACCAGGGTCAAGTTTTCCTTTTGCAATAAAATTTAAGGTGGTGTTGTCATCTATTTTAAGGTCCATTAAGCCCGATAGTGAAAACTTGCGTCCACCACTGCCATCAGGTTCCAGCCCCAATTCCAGGTAAGGAAAGTAAATTCTATTGGCTATGTTCAGGTTTTCTGCAGTATTGATACCAGCATTAAGCGAAAGTTCGGCAGGGTTTGCAGGTACATTTGCAGAAAAGGTAACAAAGCTTACACCTGTAAGATCCGTAATGGATCCAATAGCTTTATTGATTTTGATACTATCTGCATTTACACCAATGATGAATGTAATGCCCTTATATACTGTTGGATTGCCTGCTCCCAACATTTGAAAGGCTGGTAAACTATTTTGCGGTGCTGCCTCGAACGTGGAAAAATAAAATGCACCATTGTATAATTGAAAATTATCCAATATGGCTAACTCTGGTATAAAGGAAGCAAAACTGAAATTTTGTGGCAACGAAAAACCGGCCATCAGGCCCCATTTGTAACCCTTTGTTTCTGCAGCAGGCAATGGGGCATTTGCATCCGACCTGGGCCTTGCTGGTTTATTTGCCCCTGATGAAGCAAATTGGGCGTTAGGTGATACGTCTGTCAAGCGCGGTTTTGGGTTGTAACCGCCGTTCATTAACGTACTCAAAGGTTTTTTATCTACAGTTTCACGTTCCACCATCAGGTTCATATTTCCAAAAGTGGTTAAAGCCGTTAGTTCAACCCCTTTTGCAGGTTTTACATCCAACGTTAGTTTTTCAATTGATTGATTTAAAATTACCGGAGGTACGAAAGTGCTGGCAAGGTCGTCAATTTTGAATGCTGATAAAACATGATTAAGCGAAAGACTTCGTAATTCTCCGGTGATGGTCCAGTCATTAATATCTTTTACCAAATTAGAAGTGATACTAACCTCAGTTATTCCAGCAAATTTGAAGTAAGCGGTCATCAAACCAGTCACACTTACTGTTTTAGCCTTTGGCGGAGCCTCTTTTTTTGCATCTTTATCTTCTTCTTCTGAATCAGGAACTTGTAAGGTGAAGCCAAGTGCAATTTTTGAAAAAGCCATATCTACATCACTAAAAATTTCCCAGTTTTCCAGAACTTTTAGGCCATAGTAATAAGTGTCCATACCAAGGCCAGAGTTGTTGAACTTCATATCGCAGGAATCCAGTATCAGTTTATCGCGGATGGCAGACGGAAGATAAAACTGTGTCCAGTCAGGTATTTTGACGCTTAGTGAGGACAAAGCAGACGGTTTTATACTTTTATCTTCCGGGAAATTCATCTGGAAGTTTGTGAGTGTATCTACAGAATTAAATATAGCCCTGATGGCTATATTGCTTACACCTTGCAGGTCCGCCGCGCCTGTGATGACCACGGAATAGGCTCCTCTTTTGCATTCCAGGGTCTGTAAATTTAAAGGATGGCCACCGGTGTAGAGCGGTACGATGCGAAGAATTTTGGTTACCAGTAAACTGTCAGTTTGGTTTTTAAAACCAATATATTCCTGCCCATTAAGTGAAGGCAACAGTCCATTGATGCAAATAAAAAGCAGCAAAAGGTGTAATGCAATCTTTCTCATATGTGTTATAGTTTGGTATTGTAGATTATAACAGAGTCGTTACTTTCATCTAGTAAAAGTTTCGAAGGATAAGAGAAGAAAAGATTTGCAATTCAGTACAGGCTTATAAAACTGTCAGTTATTCAAAAGGTAAGAAAAAGAATGCGGGTTGATGCTGATTATGAACAGAGAAAGAGTAGAAGATATGAATTTTACAAAGGGCAAAATTAGGGAACGAAAGTTTTGAGTTTAGATCTAAATGGTAGGAATGTACATGTAAGTTAAGTAAAACCTCTGATTTGTACTTCTTTCAATAATTAACCAGTACCAGGAATGTAACTAGAGGAAAAATCAGGAATGCTGGTCCCCTCATGCAGCAGCCAATGTCAGGCATTAAGTTAAAACATATTGCTGTTACGTAAAATAAGAATTGTTGATGTCGTGTAAAGATGTAAGTTTCATTGCATAAATGCTATGAAAGTAAAAAGCAGCAATAGTGTTGC
Source organism: uncultured bacterium (assembly GCA_965363375.1). GTDB lineage: Bacteria > Bacteroidota > Bacteroidia > Chitinophagales > Chitinophagaceae > Flavisolibacter. Next base: position 27,278 of record CBDTUH010000003.1, on the reverse strand, counting down.
CTAAAACAAAATTGCTGCTTTCTTTATAATATAAATACACTTGCATTTAAACCTTGTGTGCATGAAGCGATAAAAGTGGAAGGGAAGCATGATAAGCCATTTCGCGGGTCATGCTGCGGTTGAACAGGCCCTGTATTAATCCTCTTTTGTGCGTAATCATAGCCAGCATGTCGGCATGGTTGTCATTGAGGTAAGCCTGCAGCGTATCCTGAAAGTTATCGCCCGACAGGTGTTCTGCATCGAGGCCGCTTTTGTTATACAGCGACTGCAGTTTGTTTTGTATATTTAAAATCACCCTTCGGTCGCTGATGTAATCAACGGCTTCGGCATTCTCGTCCGAAAAAATAGCCAGCCGCACCTGTGCATCAAACGCATTGGCCAGTGCAAAAAGCACCGACAGATCGTGCAGGTCTTCTTCCGAACTGTTCATTGCCAGTACAATATTTTTTATACCTGTATGGTTGTACCCGTCGGGTATGGTAAGCACCGGTACAGCGGCCTTGCTGATGACATTGGCGGCATTGCTGCCCATCAGCACTTTTTTGATGCCGCTCGCGCCTTTGGTGCCCATAACTACCAGGTCGGCCGCAAAAGTTTTGATGGCCTCCAGAATGGAAGAAACTACAGCGCCATGTGCCATATGGGTATTGATGATAACATTGCCAGACGCTTTTTGCTTTAAAGTCTCCAGCTTTTCCGCCTCTTCGTGGTCAATGGAATGGCTGTATTCTTCGCCCATGGATCGGCGGTCACTGGCTGTTACATCCTGGTTGGTAATATGCAGCAGGGTTACGGGCACGTTGGCTTTTTGTGCAATTTCCACAGCCATTTTCAAAGCTTTATCTGCGCAGGCGGAAAAATCGGTAGGAACAAGAATGCTTTTCATGTTTCAACTTGTTTGGTTCAAATTATTTAAAATTCTTTACGATTCATATGACGGACATCACTGCCTGCCAAAAGAATAAAGCAGGTGCAGTTTGTGCTTTTTTTCAATAGGAAATGAAAGCAGGAGATTGGAAAATGGGACGTTTTTTAAAATTAGTAAATTGTGCTTCATAATCACAGCCCGGCAATAACATAACTTTTTGTTCATATTGGCGTGGTTAGCGACTCAAAGTGAAAAAAGAAGAAAAAGGTTGGGTTAAAAGGAAAAACAGACGTTTTAAATTCCGGAGCTTTTTGTTGAATTAGAGGAATGAAATTTGATTGTAGTAAAAACAACGCGATTGTGTTATATTTAAATTATCAAACATTTATATGCTTTTACAGCTATTACGTACCAAAGTGCAGCAATTAATTGTTTCCGAAAGTTCGGAAGATTACCCCGGTTCTATTGCTCTACCCGACGATATTATTGAAGCGGCTGGCCTGCGGCTTTTTGAGCAGGTGCATGTGAATAATCTTACCAATGGCAACCGCATAGTTACCTACGTGGTACGCAGCAAGCGCGAAGGATTTGTAACCATGAATGGCGCTGCCTCCAAACTATTTAAAAAAGGCGATAAGATTCATGTGCTGGCCTATGGCTATGTAACCGAGCAAGATGCACCGCAGCACGAGCCCAAAATTATTTATGCCGATGCGGCTAACAAATTGGTGGAAGTAAAAACCTATGCTTTCTAAATTTTTGTAAAACGTCTCTTTTTCCTTTTGGCATTTAAAAGGAAAAAGAGACGTTTTCTAATTTCCGCATCCACTTCTTTTTTTTAGAACAATTACATTTGAAAAGAACGTTCCGTAAACTTACCGACTGGACCCACTGGCCTTTTTTTACCTTTTATTTTCCCTTGTTTTTTGTGTGGGGCTGGTATTGCCTTAAAAGCCGCTCGGTGTGGTTTTTTTCAGCTTCCAATCCTACCATTAGTTTTGGTGGTTTCGAGGGTGAAAGCAAAAGCGAAATTTACCGCCAGATGCCCCTGCATCTTTATCCGCTAACCTTGCTGGTGCAGCCCGGTATAACAGACAGCGAACTGCTGCAGCAGGTGCGTCAATCCTTTGTTTTTCCTTTTGTGGCAAAGCCCGATGTGGGTATGAAAGGCATCCTGTTTCGTAAAATACAAAGCGAAGCGCAGCTGCTAAAGTACCACCGCCATATGACCGCCCCTTATCTTTTGCAGGCTTTTGTAAACATGCACCTTGAAGTAAGTGTTTTTTACATCCGTCTGCCGCATCAAACAAAAGGAACAATAACAGCACTCATTCAAAAAAATTTACTGGAGGTAATCGGCGATGGCTTGTCAACGGTAGGGCAATTGCTGCAGCAAAAAAAAGACGCGGATGCCTGGTTGCCTGCTATAGAAAGGCAGCAGGGAAAGCAGTTACAAATTGTTTTGCAAAAAGGAGAAAAACTTTGTCTTTCTAATGTAGGCAACCGCATGAATGGCGCTACTTTCATTAATCTTACCCACCTGGTAAATGATAACTTAGTGCAGAAGTTTGACGCCATCAGCCATCACGGGCAGTTTTGCTATGGCCGGTACGATATCAAATGCGCCTCTTTAGAAAGCATGGCAAAAGGAGAAGATTTTCTGATACTGGAGTTTAATGGTGCCGGCTCTATTCCTAATCATATTTACACCGGCAATTATAACTTATGGAGCGCTTATGCCGAAATTTTGAAACACTGGAAAGCCTTATACAAAATCAGCAAAGCAAATCATAAAAATGGTATTAAATACTGGAGTTTTTTACAGGGCATTTGTTTTCTGCAGGCATCAAAAAAACATTTCAACCGTTTGAAAAAAGTGGACCGCGAGCTGGTGCTGAAGTAAATGATTTGGTTGAAACGTTCAATTATAAAAAACGTCTGTTTTCCCTTTTAAAAATTATCAACAAGTATTGAGATCCATGTTGAGTAAAACGTCTTATTTCCCTTTTACAGAGGCTCGCAGAAGTTGATTTTTTTTATCGCTTATACAATCGTTACTTCAATGCCCATGCTTTCGAGGTGGTTTACATAATGGTCGGGGATGCCGCTGTCAGTGATCACCTGGTTTACTTCTTCAATGCCGCAAATGCGCCCAATGCCACGCTTGCCAAACTTGGTAGAGTCGCTTAATACGATCACTTTTTGCGATGCTGCAATCATCTGCCGGTTCAGATGCGCTTCGGCAACCGATGTAGTGGTAAGGCCCACTTCTGCATCAATGCCATCTACACCCAAAAAAACCTTACTGCAGAAAAAATCGGAAAGGATATTTTGCGCGTAGGGGCCGGTAATGGACGAGGAGCTTTTGCGCACCATGCCGCCCAGTTGCACAATTTCTACCTGCGGATGGCCGATCAGTTCCAGCGCCACGTTTAGTGCGGCCGTTATTACCGTCAGGCTTTCTTTTGGCTGAATGCATTTGGCCAGTGCCAGCACAGTAGTGCCCGATGCTATAATGATGGAATCGGCCGGCTCTATGGTTTTGGCGGCGGCCTGTGCAATGCGCAGTTTTTCGCCAGACTGTAGTTTTTCTTTTTCATTTACCGGCCGGTCTGCCGTGTAAGGATTGTTGGCCGTGGCGCCGCCGTGGGTTCTGAAAAGCAGGTTTTTATCTTCTAAAAGTTTCAGGTCTTTTCGAATGGTTACACTTGAAACATCAAGGTCTTTACAAAGGTCCAATACATTTACATATCCTTCTTTTTGCAGGCGCTGCAGTATCAGCTGGTGGCGTTCGGTAATGCTTATCATATGGAAGTGTAAAATTAGATAAATGATTTTATCCGGCATAAAATGCCCAATTTGAAAAGGAAAAACAGATGTTTTTAAGGGTTTCAATATATTTTTAAATGTTTCGTATGGTTTTTAAAATCTTTCTATTTACTTTTAAATCTACAAAAAGTAAAAGCAAAACGAAACTTTTTGAAACTAAATGGATCGTTTAAAAAACTTCAACCGTAATGAGCTGATACAGAACCTGAACAGCAGCCAAACTTGGGATATGATTATTATAGGTGGTGGTGCTACGGGTTTGGGCATAGCAGTAGATGCTGCCAGTCGCGGTTTCCGTACCCTCTTATTAGAGCAGTCCGACTTTGCCAAAGGCACCTCCAGCCGCAGCACCAAGCTGGTGCATGGCGGGGTCCGCTACCTGGCGCAGGGCGATATCAAGCTGGTGTATGATGCGCTGCGCGAGCGTGGCATTTTACTTAAAAACGCGCCCCATCTTGTAAGGCAGCAGTCTTTTGTAATTCCGGTATATTCTTTTTTTGCCAAAATGAAATTTCTGATCGGGCTAAAAATGTACGATTGGCTTTCGGGTCGTTTTTCGTTTGGCAAGTCCCGCTTTTTATCGCGTCGCCAGGTAATGGATATGCTGCCTGGCATCAATGGCAACCAACTGGCCGGGGGTATTGAATATTTTGACGGTCAGTTTGACGATGCGCGCCTGGCCATTAACCTGGCCCAAACCGCAGCCGAAAAGGGTGGTGTGCTGCTCAATTATATGAAAGTAAAAGGCCTGCAGAAAAGTGGTGAAAAGGTTACCGGAGTTGTGGCAACCGATATGGAAACCGGCGCCGATTATCAGCTCTCGGGTAAAGCTATCATTAATGCCACAGGTGTATTTGTAGACGAGGTGATGAAGATGGATGTACCCTATGCGCAGCGTATGGTACGACCCAGCCAGGGTGTGCATGTGGTGCTCGATAAAAAGTTTTTACCCGCCGAAAGCGCATTGATGATCCCGGAAACAACCGATGGCCGCGTGTTGTTTGCCGTGCCATGGCACAACCATGTGGTAGTGGGCACTACCGATACACCACTGAAAGAGCATTCGCTGGAGCCGGTGGCTTTGCAACAGGAGGTAGATTTTATTTTAACTACACTGCGGCAGTATGTAAATATTAAACCAGAGGAAAAAGATGTGTTGAGCGTGTTTGCAGGTTTGCGACCACTGGCGGCGCCTCAAAAAGATACGGACAGCACTAAAGAAATTTCACGCGATCATAAATTAATCGTAAGTCCTTCGGGCCTTATTACCATCACCGGTGGCAAGTGGACCACTTATCGAAAAATGGGAGAGGAAACGGTGAATAAGGCCATAGAAACAGCCGGATTGCCACACGCTCTCTGCATTACCAAAAACATCAGCATACATGGCTGTGCACCGCGTGGTACCGATTACCTTTCTATATACGGTACCGATGCCGAAGGCATCAAAGCGTTAATAAAACAAAAGCCTGAGCTAGGAGCTGAATTAGTACAGGGATTGCCCTATATAGGAGCAGAAGTAGTATGGGCTGTGCGCCACGAAATGGCACGCACGGTAGAAGATGTACTGGCCCGTCGTATGCGGCTGCTGTTTTTAGATGCACGTGCGGCCATGCAGGCGGCGCCCCAAGTGGCGCAGCTGATGTCAGCCGAATTAAATCAAAATAATGATTGGGTTCAAAAGGAAAAAGAGACGTTTTGTAAACTTGCAGGTCAATACCTGCTGAAGCCAAAGCAGCCAGCAGTAAAAAGCGGCCACCTGCACAAAGTAGGCTGACGCTTTTATAAAAAAACAAACACACAAAACCATATGAGCTTGCCACAGTATATTTTATCACTCGACCAGGGAACCACCTCCTCACGCGCTATTGTATTTGACAAAGCAGGCAGCATTGTAGCCATTGCGCAAAAAGAATTTGAGCAGATTTTTCCTAAAGCCGGTTGGGTGGAGCACAATGCAGCTGAAATATGGTCCTCACAGGCAAGTGTGGCGGCCGAAGCGGTTCTGAAAGCAGGCTTAAAGCCTTCACAAATTGCAGCCATCGGCATTACCAACCAACGCGAAACAACCATTGTTTGGGATAGGGAAACAGGCCAGCCAGTACATAACGCCATTGTGTGGCAGGACAGGCGTACAGCAGATTATTGCAGCAGCTTAAAAGAACAGGGCCTTGATCAATTGATACGGGAAAAAACAGGCCTTGTAATAGATGCTTATTTCTCCGCCACCAAAATAAAATGGATACTGGAAAACGTACCCGGCGCTGCTGAAAAGGCGGTAGCCGGCAAGCTTGCTTTTGGTACTGTAGATAGCTGGCTGGTGTGGAACCTTACGGGTGGCAAAGTGCATGTAACCGATGTAACCAACGCATCGCGCAGCATGCTTTATAATATACATACATTGCAATGGGATGAAGAACTCTTGAAAACGTTTCAAATTCCTTTTGAAATATTACCCGAAGTAAAATCCTCATCCGAAGTGTACGGGCTTACAGCCGGGCAGATCCTTTCTGCCAAAATTCCTATTGCAGGCATCGCCGGCGACCAGCAGGCAGCGCTTTTTGGGCAGCTGTGTACCGAAAAAGGCATGGTTAAAAATACTTATGGTACCGGCTGCTTTATGCTAATGAATATTGGCGACAAGCCTATTCTTTCCCAAAATAATCTAGTGACCACCATTGCCTGGAAAATAGGAGATCAAATACAGTACGCGCTGGAAGGCAGCATTTTTATGGCTGGTGCTGTGGTGCAGTGGCTGCGGGATGGTTTAAAAATAATTACCTCTTCATCAGATGTGGAATCGCTGGCGCAAAAAGTAGCGGATAATGGAGGTGTTTACCTGGTACCGGCATTTGCGGGCCTGGGTGCACCGCACTGGAACGGTCATGCGCGCGGCACCATTGTAGGTATGACACGTGGCACCACATCGGCACATATTGCACGTGCAGCGTTGGAAAGCATTGCCTTTCAAACTATGGATGTACTTCAAGCTATGGAAAAAGATGCAGGTGCGCCTGTTAAAGAATTGCGTGTAGATGGCGGCGCCACGGTGAATAATTTATTGATGCAGGTACAAGCAGATGTATTGAATACAAAAGTAGTTAGGCCAAAAATTACAGAAACAACAGCTATGGGCGCTGCTTACCTGGCTGGCCTGGCAGTAGGCTTTTGGAGTAGTGTGGATGAAATACAAGAGCAGTGGCAGGTAGATAAAACATTTGTGCCGGGTGACACGCAAAACCGTGAAAGGGAAATCAGAGGTTGGCAAAAAGCGGTAAAAGCCTGCCTGGCCTGGACTGAAGAAGATTAGAAGTTTAATTAAAAAATTTGTTTACCTAAACTTAACCTATAACAAGCTTGAAAATTTAACTGCATGAGTGAATTTACAGCCGAATTGATCGGTACGATGCTTTTGATTTTATTGGGTAATGGCGTGGTGGCCAACGTGATCTTAAAAGGCACCAAAGGCTATAACAGTGGCTGGATGGTGATAACCACTGGTTGGGCGCTGGCCGTGTTTGTAGGCGTAGTGTTTGCCGGACCTTACAGTGGTGCGCATTTAAATCCGGCAGTAACGCTGGCGCTGGCTATTGCCGGTAAGTTTGTTTGGAGTAAGGTTGGTATTTACATAGCTGCGCAATTGCTGGGTTCTATACTGGGTTCCTTGTTGGTTTGGATCGTGTATAAAGATCATTTTAACGCCACTGCCGAACCCGATACGCAACTGGCGGTGTTTAGCACCAGCCCTGCCATCAGCAATTCGTTGTACAACCTGTTGAGCGAGGTGGTGGGCACATTTGTATTGATATTCGTGCTCTTTTATTTTACCAATGCTGAAATGGGTGATCCTAAAACACCAATTGGGCTAGGTTCTTTAGGAGCTATTCCAGTTGCCTTTTTAGTTTGGGCCATTGGTCTTTCGCTGGGCGGCACTACAGGTTATGCCATAAACCCGGCACGCGATCTTGGGCCACGTATTGCGCATGCTTTTTTGCCTATAAAAGGCAAAGGCAGCAGCCAGTGGAAGTATGCCTGGGTACCCATAATAGGACCAGTTGTTGGGGCATCAATTGCAGCCATTCTTTATTTGTGGTTACAGGCCTGATCCGTATTTTTTGAAAACAGTGCTTTAAGCGAGAGAGAACATACACATGAAACTGAACGCATTATTTGCACCCGCTGCACACCGTGCCGCACTGCCGGCTGATGAAGTGGATGCCCATTATAAAAAATTGAGGCTGCAGGTTTTCCTGGGCATTTTTATTGGCTATGCAGGATACTACCTGGTGCGTAAGAATTTCTCGATGGCCATGCCCGACCTGATTGAGCAGGGGTATACTAAAGGCGATCTTGGCATTGCTTTATCAGGAGTTTCAATTGCCTATGGCTTAAGTAAGTTTTTAATGGGGAATGTTTCTGACCGGAGCAATGCCCGAATTTTTCTTTCATTAGGTTTGGTGCTTTCTGCTATCAGCATGATCGTGATGGGAATGTTTGCATTTGCCACATCATCTATTGCCATTATGTTCATCCTGCTTTTCTTTAATGGCTGGGTGCAAGGCATGGGCTGGCCGGCCTCGGGAAGGGTAATGGTGCATTGGTTTTCCGTTAAAGAACGCGGTGTTAAAATGGCCATATGGAACACTGCGCATAATGTTGGCGGTGGATTGGTAGGGCCATTGGCTATTGCCGGCCTGGCCATTTTTGGAAGCTGGGAGAGCAAACTCTATTTCCCTGGTTTGATTGCGCTTGTAGTGGCGTTGATTTCATTTATCCTAATACGAGATACGCCTCAATCCTGCGGGTTGCCGCCGGTAGAAAAGTACAAGAACGATTTTTCAAAAGATTATTCTGAGAATCACGAAAAAGAATTTAGTGCAAGAGACATTTTCTTCAAATACGTTTTTCCTAACCGCCTGCTTTGGTACATCGCTTTTGCCAATGCTTTTGTGTACCTGGTGCGTTACGGTGTGCTCGACTGGGCACCTACCTATTTAGAGGAAGCTAAAGGGTTTTCACTGAGTGAATCCGGCTGGGCTTATTTTGCTTATGAATATGCTGGCATACCTGGTACTTTATTGTGCGGCTGGTTGAGCGATAAAGTTTTTAATGGCCGACGCGCACCGGCTACAATCATTTACATGGTGCTGGTGTTGGGTGCTGTTGTTATGTATTGGCAAAACCCTCCTGGCAATCCGCTTATTGATAATATAGCACTCATTCTTATTGGCTTTTTAATATACGGACCTGTGATGCTGATTGGTGTGCATGCGCTAGACCTAGTGCCTAAAAAAGCTGCCGGTACAGCAGCTGGTCTTACCGGTCTTTTTGGCTACCTGTTCGGAGCTCTTTTTGCCAACATTGCCATGGGTTATGTAGTAGATGCCTGGGGCTGGGATGGCGGCTTTTATATGCTTATAGGCGCCTGCATTTTATCCATATTATTCACCGGCTTAACCTGGGGACGCGAAACCAGATAAACGAATTATAAATTTTTAAACCACTTACACTTATGACAAATTCGACGATTGTACACTGTGCTGGCACCAAATGGAGACATTTTGTGCTGGGCGCAACACTGCTGCTGGCCTCGCTGGTCTTGCTGGCGCAGCAGCGCATTACAGGTGTTGTAACCAATGCCGCTAACCAGCCGGTACCTGATGTATCAGTTTCGGTAAAAGGTACCAGCAGGGGCACTACCACCAATGCGCAAGGTGCTTATGCCATAGAAGCCCGCGAAACAGAGACATTAGTTTTTAGCTCCGTTGGTATGGAGGTGCAGGAAGTTGCCGTGGGTAATAAGCGGGTTATCAATGTTATACTTAATGCATCTGCTCAGGAAATGGAAGGTGTAGTGGTTACTGCACTGGGTATTACCAGAAAAGAAAAAGCATTGGGTTACTCTGTAACAGATGTAAAAGGAGATGAGTTGACAGAAGCTCTTTCTAACAACTGGACCAATTCCTTAAGCGGTCGTGTTGCTGGTTTGAATATGCTGAAGTCAGGTGGTGGCCCATCAGGTTCTAATAAAATCATTCTGCGCGGCGAAAACTCCTTGAATGGTAACAGCGAAGCCCTGATTGTGGTGGATGGTGTGATCATCAGTGGAAGCAGTGGCCGCCAGACCGGTACCGGCAGTGGTGCTTACCTGGATGGTGAGTCGCCGGTGGACTTTGGTACCAGCATGAACGACATCAACCCAGAAGATATTGAAAGCGTAACGGTGCTGAAAGGACCAGGTGCAAGTGCTCTTTATGGTGCACGCGGTGCCAATGGTGCCATCATCATTACCACCAAAAGCGGTAAGCCTACACAAAAAGGTTTGGGTGTTACTTTTAACTCTAACACCACACTTGAAACCATTTTACGCTGGCCCGATTACCAGTACGAATTTGGACAGGGTGCTACCGGCCAGGATACATGGTACTCTTACAACACTTCTGAAGATGGCCCAAGCACCCGCAGCACCAGCTCAGCATGGGGACCTCGTTTTGATGGGCAAATGTATTACCAGTATGACCCAGAAACGCGTACGAAAGGTACAGAGCGGACTCCATGGGTTCCTTATAGAAACAACCGTAAGGACTTTTTTGAGATGGCAAAAACCTTTACCAACAGCGTAACACTGGAAGGTGGTAATGCCCGCACATCCGCACGCCTGTCTCTCACAAATCTTAACAATAACTGGATTGTTCCCAATACCGGTTATAAAAGAAATACAGTAGCTCTGTCGGTAAACCAGCGCGTTTCTGACAAATTGCAGATTTCCAGCAAGATCAACTATACCAGCAAGGTAAGTGACAACCTGCCTTCTACCGGCTATAACAACCAAACCATCATGTATTTTATCCGTGGTTTGGTGCCTAATGCCAACCTCGATTGGTTTAAAGATTACTGGGTGCCTGGTCAGGAAGGCATTGCACAAACAAGACCTTTCAGCAGCCTGCTGGACAATCCTTTCTTACAAGCCTACGAAATGTTGAACAAGTCGAACCGTAATGGTGTAATTGGTAATATTTCTGCTACTTACAATTTTACAAAGGACCTGAGCCTGATGGTGCGTTCTTCTATGGACTATTCTACAGAAGCTCGTTCGCAACAGCGTCCGTTTAATACACAGAAATTTGCTGAAGGCATGTTCCGTACGCAGAACATCTTTACGCAGGAAGTGAACAGCGACTTCTTACTTCGTTATAACAAGGAAATAGGTTCCAAAATAACGTCTAATTATTCTTTTGGCGGTGCGCGTATGAACAACCGTTACAACCGCGATGAGTTACGTGCAGATAAATTGCTGTATCCAGGCATTTTCAACTTTGCAAACAGCAAAAACCTGCCGGTTGCTTATCCTTACCGCAGCGAGTACGCGGTGAACAGCCTGTACGGCATGATGCAGTTCAGCTACGACAACTTTATCTTTTTAGACGTTACGGGCAGAAACGACTGGACCAGCACACTGGCTACGCCAACCTCTACCAGCAATGTTTCTTTCTTTTATCCATCGGTCAACCTGAGTACTGTACTGTCAGACGCTTTTAAGATGCCTGATTTTGTTTCCATGCTAAAGGTGCGCGGCTCCTGGGCACAGGTAGGTAGCGGTGGTACTACACCATATCGTACAGCCTATACTTATGTGTCTGAGCCTTTCCCCTCTGGCCTTTCTAATCCCACGGCAATTGCCAACCCCGAGCTGAGCGCTTTGTTAACAACCAGCCTCGAGTTTGGTGCAGATATCCGCCTGTTCAAAAATAGGTTGGGTCTGGATGTGTCTGTTTATCGCAACAACACAAAAGATGATATTTACAACGTGCCCATTGACCGTGCATCAGGTTATTCTGCTACCGTACTTAACGCCGGTTTAGTTCAAAATAAGGGTATAGAAATACAGGCCAACGGCACACCGCTAAAAAGCAGCAAAGGCTTAAACTGGAACATATTTGGTACCTTCTCGGCCAACCGCAACAAGGTTATAGAATTGGCGGAAGGTATCGACACGTATGTAATGTCAACCGGTCCCGGCTCCCGCGGTTCTATAGAGGCCCGTCCCGGTGGCCGCATGGGCGACCTATATGGCTTGGGCTACGAGCGTGCCCCGGATGGCAAGATCATTTATAATACATTGGGCTATCCTGTATTGTCACAATCTGTAAAATACTTGGGTAATACCATGCCTGACTATAGAGCCAGCATTGGCAACGAGTTCCGCATCCGTGATTTCCGTTTCAGCTTCCTCTTTGATGGTCAGTTTGGCGGTGTTGGTTATTCGCTAACGCATGCTGTATTGGCGGAAGAGGGCAAGCTGGCAAAAACGCTGCCCGGCCGTTACAATGGTATTATAGGAGAGGGTGTAGTGTTGGGTACAGATGGCAAATATTACGAGAACGAAACCATTGCCACCAACATACAGGCTTATTACGATGCTCACTTCAACCGCAGCAACGTAGAGGCTAACACCTTTAGCACCGACTTTATTAAACTGCGCGAAACACGTATTGACTATACTGTTCCGGCTTCCATTACCCAAAAACTGAAACTGCAAAGAGCAACCATTGGTGTTTATGGCCGCGATCTTTTGATGATCACTCATTGGCCCGCCTTTGATCCGGAGTTTGGTACGCTGAGCAATGGTGATATCAATGCCGGTTTCGAAATCGGGCAGTTCCCGTCAACCAGGAGCTTTGGTATTAACATCGTTTTTGGCCTTTAAATGAATTAATAAAAAAGAAATTATGAAACGAATCAATATATTCTCAGCTCTTTTGTTGCTGTTGACGGTGGTGTCCATGCTGTCGTGCACAAAAGATTTTAAGGAAATGAATACGGACCCCAACCGTGCCCCCGCCGCACTGCCCGAAGCCTTGCTGGCACCTGCATTGTATGATGTGGTTACACGCAACCAAACTAGGGCTATCCGCCTGAACAACGAGCTGATGCAGGTGCATGTAACCACTATCAACTCCGATGAAATTCACCGCTATGTGATTCGCCCGGCAGAGTCTGATTATATGTGGAACAACTGGTACCTGCAGCGTACCAACTTTATGAATATGTATGAAGCTGCTGAAAAGCTGGGTCGCAAATCTTATATGGGTATTGCCCGTATTCTGGATGTATGGGTAAGCTCGCAGATCACCGATATGTTTGGCGATGTGCCTTACAGCGAAGCCAACCGCGGCCGCGAGGCTATCTATCAGCCAAAGTTTGATGCACAAAAGGATATTTATACCGATCTTTTTGCAAAGCTGGAAGAAGCCAACAACCTGCTGGCTGCCAATCAGGCTTTAAGCACCGACCAGAAAGCGCTTGACCCGTTGTATGCCGGAGATATTGCCTTATGGAGAAGATTTGGTAACTCTTTGTACTTGCGGTTGCTGCTGCGCGTGTCCGGAAAACCAGAAATGAATGCGGCAGATAAAATAAAAGAGATCGTTGAAACAAACAGCGCCAACTATCCCATCTTCACCAGCAATGAACACTCCGCTATCCTGCGCTTTACCACTACACCGCCTTATGTTTCGGCATTTTATACTTACCGCGACTTCGACTTTAATGGCGATAACGGTTTAAGCCAGTTTTTTATCAATAACCTGAACGAGTGGGGTGACCCACGTCGTGACAAATGGGCCACTAAAGTGGGTGCCAACTTTGAAGGCGTGCCCAGCGGCTATCCGGTAGGTCAGGTGCCTGAGCGCCGTTCGGCATACCTGGCGGCCCTCAAAAACGAACCCCTGCTTGGCAATATCCTGAATTATGCGGAGGTGCAATTTATATTGGCAGAAGCAGCCCTGAAAGGTTTTATCAGCGGCGATCCCAAGGCCTATTATGAAAAGGGGATTGAGGCTGCCATTACCATGTGGAATGTGCCTATGCCTGCAGATTACCTGACACGTGAAGGTGTGCGCTGGGAAGAGGCTGTAAACTTTGATGCGCAGATGGGACTGATACATGTGCAGAAATATTATTCCCTTTTCTTTACCGACTTTCAGCAGTGGCATGAATACCGCCGCACTGGTCACCCTGTTTTGCCCAGAGGCGAGGGCTTGCAAAATAACGGGCTGATGCCGTCACGTTTTAAATACCCCGTGTATGTACAGTCGTTAAACCAGGCCAATTACAATGCAGCTGTTGCTGCCATGGGCGGCGACGACATCAACACAAAAGTGTGGTGGAACAAAAACTAGTAAAGGCTTTAAAAATTGGAAAAAAGCGTTTTCAAACATTTTAAAAACGAGTATGAAAAATAAAATATTTGGCCTGATGGCTTTGTTAAGCCTGGCACTGACGGCTTGTATAAAAGAAGACCCCAACCCGGCAAAGGGTACGCCCAGCCCGTATGCTTCTATTGAGGTGATGCGTGCCTTGTACAAGGGCAGCGATGTATCAGTAACAGCCGATAAAATGATGGGTGCCTATAAAATTTCAGGTATTGTAATATCAAATGCGGCCTCCAATAACCTGGGTGCCGGCAAAGTGGTAATACAGAATACCAGCAGGGGCAACACCCGCGGCATTACTCTGGCGCTGAGCGATGCGAATGCCGCATCAGCCTATGCCATTGGTGATTCTCTGGTTGTGGACCTTACTGGTACTACACTTAGTAATGTGAATGGTACATTGCAGGTAACCGGACTTGCTTCTTCCAAAATTACAAAAGCCGCTTCTGGCATAGTTCTTAATCCGCGCCAGGTAACACTGGCCGAACTGGATGTTGATTTTGGCAAATTTGAAAGTACGCTGGTAGAAGTAAATGCCGACGTAACGCCAACACCAGCCCCGGGCGAAACCTATGCAGGCAGCAAAAACCTGTTTGATGGTACCGATGCCAATATTGTTTTGTATACCGATGCCAATGCCACTTTTGCCACACGCCGTGTGCCGGCCAGTGCTGCCTTCACCGGCATTGCTACCTGGAACAACCCCAATGGCAACACTACTGACGGTGCGGTAAAGCAAATACGACTGCGCACGATTGCCGATGTAAAAAATGCCAGCGGTCCTCTTTATCCCGGATGGCCGGAAGATTTTGAAACACCGGATGCAGCTTTGAAGTCTAGTTACAACATGACCGCTATCGATAATAACATTGACCTCAAAACCGGCAACTGGAAATTGCTGCAAGCTATTTTAGGCACTACTGCCGGCCGTGACCGTTTTAACCCTGCCGGTAAACAAGCGGTACGTATACAGCAAAACCTGAGTACACCCGGTTATGTGCAAATGAATTTTGATTTACCGAACGGCGCTACAAAACTGACGCTGACGTATGGAACATATTATACAGATGCATCGAGCAGCTGGCAGCTGGAATACTCAGTTGATGGTGGAACTACCTGGGAGAAAATTGGTGATACCATTTCCGATGCCAGTGCTACACCCAAAGTTGCCACCTTTCTGATGGATATTCAGGGACCAGTGAGGTTTAGAGTGCACAAGCTGGGCCTGGGTGCTACCAACAATACCACCATCCTGAACGGTCGCCTGTCTATTGAAGACATTGCTATTTACCAGAATTAAGAAATAAAAAAGCAATAATTTTTAAGGGCATCCGGCAATGAAAATTAGAGGATGCCCTTTTTATTGAAAAATTTTTAAAAGGAAAAAGAGACGTTTTAACGCGAGAATGGTAGGATTAATTTGAAAACCCAAAGAATAGATCTGTAAACCAAAACGTCTCTTTTTCCTTTTAAATGTTTACAGGGCATTTTGCAGCAATGACCAGCTGCAGCATCATAATTTTTTTACTATGCAACGAAGAAGGTTTTTACATAATTTATTGTGGCTGACCGGTGGCCTGCTGGCCAGCTGCAGCAAGTCGTTTTCAATAGGCAAAGGCAAAAGCGGAAAGCTGAAAGGTAAAGTAATGGCCGGTGGTAAAGGACTGAGCGGCGTGGTGGTAAGCGATGGCTACAGCGTGTTACAAACAGGCAGCAATGGCAGTTACGAGATCACGCTCACACCACAGTCTGAGCATGTATTTGTATCCACTCCATCAGGTTATGCATTTCCGCAAACAAACTTTCTTGCCAGCCATTACCAGGTAGTGGAAGAGTCGGTAACGGAAATGAATTTTGAGCTGGAAAAACTTAGTGTAAATGACAGCAAACACCAGTTTATTGTATGGGCCGACCCGCAGGTGAAAAATGTCAGCGATGTATCCAAGCTGATGTCGCAATCGGTGCCCGATGTTCAGGCTTACATTCAATCGCAACCGGCCGGTACGTTAATGCATGGCATTACCGTTGGCGATATAGTGTGGGATGTGCATTCGCTTTTTGCCAATTATAACAACGCGGTTTTGGCTTGCGGCATTCCTTTTTTCCAGGTGCTGGGCAACCACGATATGGATTACAACAAAGGCGATGATACGATGTCGGACGACACATTCAAGAAAGCTTACGGCCCTTCTTATTATTCCTTCAATCGCGGCCAGGTGCACTACGTGGTGCTGGATGATGTGCTGTACCTGGGCAGCGATCGTAACTACAAAGGCTCCATTGTGCAGCAGCAACTGGATTGGCTGAAAAAAGATCTTTCATTTGTGCCGAAAGACAAACTCATTGTACTGAGCCTGCATATTCCGGTACACAGCAGTGTAGATAACAGGCAGGCTTTGTATGATATACTGAAAGATTACAACGTACACATCATGTCGGGGCACACGCATAACAACCGTAATGTTTTTACAGGAAATGTGTACGAGCATGTACATGGCACTTTGTGCGGCGCCTGGTGGACGGGCCCTGTTTGCGAAGATGGTACGCCATCGGGTTATGGCATTTACGAGGTGGATGGCACCGAGCTAAAATGGCAATACAAATCCGTTGGGCATCCGCTAGATTACCAGCTTTCCACGCTGGTATATACCAACGATAATGGTGAAAAAGAAGTGCAGGCCAATGTTTGGAACTGGGATAAGGATTGGAAAGTAGAATGGTGGGCCGACGAAGCGTATAAGGGCACGGTTGCCAATGTGGCTGCATTTGACCCGCAAACCATTACCTTGTACAAAGGCGACCAGTTACCAAAAGGCCGCGTGTTTGTAGAGCCTCGCAAAAGCGATCATATGTTTCAGGTAGTGGCGCCGCAAGGCGTTTCGCAAATCAAGTTTAGAGTTACTGACCGCTTTGGGCGCCAGTATACAAGCATTGCTAACATATAAATTGTACACAAGTGAAAACGTCTCTTTTTCCTTTTGTTTTTTTTGTCATGTTAATACAAACTGCCGCTGCGCAGGAAAAAAAGTGGGACAGCACTTTCAGGCCAAATAACTGGGCGTTGAAAGCCGGTTTGTTTAAATCTTTCCCGGACTCAAAAAAAGACATTGTTTTTTTAGGCAATAGCATTACCGCTGGCGTAGATTGGAACGAGCTGCTGGGCCTGAAAAACGTGCGCAATCGCGGCATATCGGGCGACATTACTTTTGGTGTTTTGCAGCGGCTGGATGAAGTGATAGAGGGTAAGCCGAAAAAAGTTTTTATCCTTATCGGCATCAACGATATCTCACGCAACATTCCAGATAGTTTGATTATAAGCAACTACCACAAAATGGTTAACCGCATACAGGCTGGCAGCCCCAAAACAAAAATTTACCTGCAAACGCTGATGCCTGTAAACAATACATTTACACAGTTTAAAAATCATTACAACAAAGACGTGCATATTGCTACCATCAATGCCGCATTAAAAAACATTGCTGCCCAGTACGGCCTCACTTTAATTGACATACACCCGCACTTTATGGATGGCGAAGGCAGGCTGCGCAAAGATTTTACTGAAGATGGCCTGCATTTAAACGCGGCGGGCTACCAGCACTGGGCGCGCATGTTAAAAAACGGAAAGTATTTATAAAAAACATTGAAGAACTGAACTTATGAAACGTCTCTTTTTTCTTTTGTGCATTGTGGTTTTAGTATCGTGCGGAACTGCAAAAAAAGCCAACCAAGCTGCAATGAATACATTCCCTACATTTGATAAAGAAGGGCACCGTGGCAGCCGTGGGCTGATGCCGGAGAATACCATTCCTGCCATGTTCTCTGCTATTGACCTGGGCGTAACCACGCTGGAAATGGATGTGGTGATATCAAAAGACAATAAGGTAGTAGTATCGCACGATCCATATTTTAATGCAGACATTACTACCACGCCGGATGGTAAAACATTGACAAAAACAGAAGTTTCTAAATTACTGTTGTACAATATGGATTACGACAGCATCCGCAAGTATGATGTAGGCCTGAAGCCGCATCCCGGTTTTCCGCGACAGCAAAAAGTAGCTGTGCACAAGCCGCTGCTTTCTGAACTGCTGCAGGCTACAGAGGCTTATGCGAAAGAAAAAGGGAAAGCGCCCCTTTGGTATAACATTGAAACCAAAAGCAAAGAAAGCGGTGACGGCAAAGCACACCCGGCGCCGGAGGCTTTTGTGAACCTGCTGGTGCCTGTGATACGGCAGGCCGGTATTGCAGAAAGAACCATCATTCAATCATTCGACAGGCGCACGCTGCAGGTGTTGCACCGCAAATATCCACGCTTTAAAGCTTCTTATTTAATAGACAGCAATAATGAAAAAACACTGGATGAAAACCTGGTCGATCTGAGTTTTGTGCCTTTTGCCTACAGCCCGCACTATACGCTGGTAACACCGCAACTGGTAAAAAGTTGTCACGATAAAGGGATGAAAATTGTGCCCTGGACGGTGAACGATAAAGCCGGAATAGAAAGGCTGAAAGCTATGGGTGTTGATGGCATTATTACAGATTACCCCGACCTGTTTTAAAACGTCTCTTTTTCCTTTTCTGTAAAAGTTTGGAAACAGAAAAAGGTGCCGCTAAGTCACCTTTTCTATTTTAATTTAAAAGGAAAGAGAGACGTATTTTAAAAACCTCTTTTGCCCTTTTGCAACGATAAAACAAAAGTTTACAGCGTAGCCATATCTATCACAAATCTGTATTTAACATCACCTTTCATCATGCGCTCGTAAGCTTCGTTGATGTCTTTTATGGCAATTATTTCCACGTCGGATACAATGTTGTTTTCAGCGCAATAGTCCAGCATTTCCTGTGTTTCGGGTATGCCGCCAATGAGCGAGCCGGCAATGCTGCGGCGTTGGCCTATCAGGTTAAAAGCCGCTACCTGCGCGGGTTCCGGCGGCGCACCTACACATATCATCACACCATTCGTATCCAGCAGATTTAGGTACATATTGTAATCGTGCGGTGCAGAAACAGTATCTATAATAAAATCAAAATGACCAACGAGCTCTTTAAGAATTTCTTTGTTGGAGGTAAGCGCAAAGCGGTGCGCGCCCAGTCGTTTGGCATCCGCTTCCTTTGAAGGTGAGTGACTGAGCATAGTTACTTCCGCACCAAAAGAGGCGGCAAACTTTACGGCCATATGTCCCAGCCCGCCCAGGCCCAGCACGCCCACTTTATGCCCTTTGCCCACCTTCCAGTGGCGCAGCGGCGAGTAGGTGGTAATGCCGGCACAAAGCAGCGGCGCCACGGCTTTTAAGTCCAGTTTATCCGACACCTTCAGCACAAAATCCTGTTTGGTAACAATCTGTTTGCTGTAGCCGCCATAGGTTACGGTTTGGCCATCGCGCTCGTACGCATTGTAGGTACCAACAGAGCCGTTTTCGCAATATTGTTCCAATCCTTTTTTGCATTTTTGGCACTCGCGGCAACTGTCTATCAGGCAACCTACACCGGCCAGGTCGCCTACTTTAAATTTTGTAACGTTACTGCCAACACTGGTTACGCGGCCTACAATCTCGTGGCCGGGCACCATCGGGAAAATGGAATTGCCCCACTCGTTGCGCACCTGGTGAATATCGGAGTGGCAAACACCGCAATACAAGATTTCAATCTGAACATCATCAGGGCCTACTTCGCGACGTTCCAGTGTAAAATCGCGCAGGGGGGTAGTGGCATCGTAGGCTGCAAAGGCTTTGGTTGTACTCATGTTATGTAAAAGGTTGAAAGTAAAAAAATGTAAAGGATACTTATTGCAAAACATGCGCCGAACAAAAAAGTTCTTTCTTTTAAAAAGAAAATCAGACGTTTTACAGCTGTTTATTTACCAATTGCAGCCTTACGGAAAATCAAAATTTTGTTTTTGATCAATCCCTTTTTTCTGCCCTGCAGCATTTCGTATGTTTGTTGAAACTTGCGGAGCTGTAGCCGCAAACGTCTCTTTTTCCTTTCAAATCAGCAAAATACAAAGGCTCATTTTTAAAATGTATACTGTGATGAAACGATTTCTTTTTTTGATATTACTGATAAGTAGCGGCATGATAAGTGATGCACAGCAAAAAACCTATTGCAACCCGCTCAATATCGATTACGGCTATACGCCCATTCCCAACTTTTCGGAGTGGGGCCGCCACCGCGCTACTGCCGACCCCGTGATAGTAAATTTTAAAGGTGATTACTACCTTTTTTCTACCAACCAGTGGGGCTACTGGTGGAGCTCCAACTTACTGAACTGGAACTTTGTATCGCGAAAATTCTTGCGGCCCTGGAACGAAGGTTACGACGAATTGTGCGCACCTGGCGTAGGAATTTTGGGTGATACCATGATTGTGTTTGGCTCTACCTATACTTCTGATTTTACGCTTTGGATGAGCACGAACCCAAAACAAGATGATTGGAAACCATTGGTAGATTCGTTTGAAATTGGCGGCTGGGATCCTTCTTTTTTTACCAACGATGACGGCCGGCTTTATATGTACAACGGCAGCAGCAATAAGTTTCCCATGTATGGCATAGAGCTGGACCGCACTACTTTTAAACCCATTGGTACACGTAAAGAGATGTATGTATTGGAGCACTGGCGCTACGGCTGGCAGCGCTTTGGCGAGCATATGGATAATACGTTTCTGGATCCGTTTATTGAAGGTTCGCACATGACCAAATACAACGGTAAGTATTACCTGCAATATGGCGCGCCGGGTACGGAGTTTAGTGGTTATGCCGATGGGTTGCTGGTAGGCGATGGGCCGCTGGGGCCTTTTACGCCTGCCTCCGATCCTTTAAGTTATAAACTGGGTGGTTATGTAAGAGGCGCAGGACATGGCGCTACATTTGAAGACAATAGCGGCAACTGGTGGCATGTGGCTACTACCGTGGTTTCAGTAAAAAATACATTTGAGCGCCGCATTGGCATGTGGCCAACCGGCTTTGATAAAGACGGACAGATGTGGTGCAACACTACCTTTGGCGATTACCCGCATTATTTACCAACTGCCATAAATAAAACCAAAGTAACGGACTACCATCCATCGCCTTACTTTACCGGCTGGATGCTGCTGAATTATAACAAACCTGTGCAAGTGTCATCAACACTGGGCGGCTACCTGCCCAATGGTGCTGTGGATGAACTAACGAAAACTTATTGGAGCGCCGCTACGGGTAATAAAGGTGAATGGATACAAACCGACCTCGGAAATGTTTCAAGGGTAAATGCCGTGCAGATCAATTATGCCGACCAGGATGTGGACAGCAACAGGCTGGGAAAATTCAACAACCAATACCATCAATACAAATTGTATTATTCGATGGATGGTAAAAAATGGAATGTGCTGGTTGATAAAAGTAAAAACAAAACTGATGTACCGCATGATTACATAGAATTGGAAAAGCCCGTGCAGGCGCGTTACATAAAGCTGGAAAACTGGCATATGCCTACCGGCAAATTTGCCATCAGCGGCTTGCGCGTGTTTGGCCACGGCAATGGTGCCCTGCCCGATGCTGTACAAAATTTTATAGTGCTGCGTACCGAAAAAGACAAGCGCAGCGCCTTTATTAAATGGCGGCCTGTAGACAATGCATTTGCCTACAATATTTACTATGGCACGCACCCCGATAAATTGTACACCAGCATTATGGTACATGCTAACAATGAGTACTGGATGAAAAGCATGGACAGCCACAAGACCTACTATTTCCAGATAGAATCCATCAACGAAAATGGCGTATCGCAGCGCTCGCCGGTTTTAAAAGCGGAATAGCAGAAAAGCCTTAAACAAAAAAGGACATTATCCATTTAGGTAATGTCCTTTTTTTGTTTTTTTAGAAACGTCTCTTTTTCCTTTTGAATATTTAGGTAAATTGTAAATTTAAAATCTAACTTATAAAAAATGAAAACGTCTCCTTTTCCTTTTAAATCAGCTTAAGCTTTACCAGTGCTTTTGGTACGGCGCGTGCGCAACAGCCGAAGGTAAGCCTTCATTTTAAAGGGAAACTGTGACATAGCATTATAATATTTGACGGCATACTGGCCGGAGTGGTTGTTGTACATGTTTGTTTTATTAAAACGTCTGTTTTTCCTTTTGTTACTAACAATACATAATTAATATGTTGGTAATAAAAGGAAAAACATAACGGTTAGATAATATCAGGCAGGCCTTTTTTGCACGTCAGCTGGGCAGATGGTATAACTGTTGCTGCCATTCATGTTATAAAGGTTTTCTGTAGTAGCTGTGTTTTGCAGCCTGGCCATTTTTAGTTTCCTGAGTTTTCTGGCAGGTATGGCCTGTATTTTTCTTTTCATGGTCATTGTATGTGTGTTTAAAATAGTACGGCAGGCAACCAGAAAGAATCGCTTTTAAAAAGCAGGCGCAAAAATAATACTTTTGTTTAAACGTTTAAACAAAAAGGGTGCCCAACTGTAGTGTGAAACTTTTTTTTAACAACAAGAATCACTTTTTACTTGACGACAATTAAGTAATCGGGCGTTAGTGCTTATAAATAAGAGTAAAACACACTTATCTTTAATGCATTCGAAGGTGTAGCCATTATGAATAAAAAGGTTTCTTTAAAAGATATTGCACAAAAAGTAGGTGTGTCTATTGCTCTTGTTTCTTATGTATTAAATGGTAAAAAAGAAGGCCGCATCAGCAAGGAAGTAGCTGCAAAAATAAAGGCAACGGCCAAAAAGCTGGATTACAGGCCCAACCAGATTGCCAAAAGCCTTAAGTCGAACCGCACCAATACGATAGGCTTGATAGTAGCAGATATTGCCAACCCTTTTTCGTCAAGCCTGGCGCGAATTATAGAAGATGAGGCAGAAAAGAACGGGTATACGGTTATATTCGGCAGTTCGGACGAAAAGGCCGAAAGGTCGCAGCGGCTGGTAGAAGTGCTGCAGGACCGCCAGGTGGACGGCATCATTATTGCCCCTGCTGCCGGCACCGAAACACAAATCAAGACGCTGCAAAAAAGAAAAATACCGCTGGTGCTGGTAGACCGCTACTTTCCTGATTTAAAAGTCAATTTTGTTACCATCAATAATTTTGAAGCGGCCTTTGCGGGCGTAAACCACTTGATTGAAAGTGGTTGCAGGCGAATTGGCATTATTGCATTTAAAACTGAACTGCTGCATCTGCAGGACCGTAAGCGCGGCTACCTGCACGCGCTGAAAAAAAACGGGATAGCTATTTCTAAAAGCCTGATAAAAGAAGTGGCCATTGATGAAACCACCAGCGAAGAAGTAGAGGCTGCCATTGAGCAACTGCTGCAACTACCCGATAAAATTGATTCTCTTTTTTTTGCGTCCAACAAAATTTCTACTTACGGCTTAATATACCTGAACAGGCTTAAGGTAAAAGTGCCTAAAGATATTAGAATAGTCAGTTTTGACCAGTCCGATGCGGCAGAACTGTTTTATGCATCGCTAACGCATGTACACCAGCCCTTGCAGCAATTGGGGCAGCAGGCTGTGCAGATATTGATTGAAAATATAAAAGGAAATAAAAAGATAAAACAGCTCCAACTAGATGCAAAACTTGTTTTGGGTCAATCAACCGGGAAATAATATCTTTTTCGGCTATTTTTTTAACACATTTGTTTAAACGTTTAAACAAATTGTTGTAAATTTGAATTGTCAAAAGAGATTATTCAACTTTTTCATATGGCAAGCAATCGTTAGACGCCCGCTGTTTCTACAGTGGGTTTTTTTTTGCCCTATCTTTTGTTTATTAAAAAAAAGCTTTCTAAAAGAACATAAGTCTTTACTCTATCTTATGTACATAAATGTCATTCAGGATTTGAGTCACCAGTGTTTTGTCTTTTACATTCACGGGCATCCATTCGCCGTTTTGTTTGGTCACCCAAAAGATTGGAACATCAGCAAAGCTTGTTATAGGTGGTTGTGGTTTAAAAAGCAAAAACTTTCCATCATCTTCTCGTGTTACAATATAAGGAACGAGCCTGTTTTTTATTTTAAGTGTGGTAGAATATAAATGCATAATTGGCAGCTACAAGGTAAAGTTATTATTGGTGATATTTGGTTAGCTTAAATCTTTTATTAGAAAGACTTGTTTTCGTATTCTTTTGCTGCATTTGCCAAAGGTAGTTTTCAAATTAAAAGTGTTCCAATGATCTGGCATCTTTAATGTTTAAACTCTTAGGTATTATTGTTTGTCAATGGTAGCCTCAAACGGCGATGCAGGCAGGCCGTAACGATTGTATAGGTTGGCACCCTCCGGATTATCGGCCCATGCATACCGAACTTTTACAGGCTCTTTAATATTTTTGCTCCACACAATTACTTTGTCGCCAATAATCTTTGCTTTTGCCCAAATAAACTTTTTATCCAATCCGGCAATTGCAAAGTGCTTTAGTTTCTTGCCATTATTGGTTATTAAACCTCCGGATGTATGGCTAAAAGTTATCACCAGTTTATTGCCTTCTTTTTGCAAAGACTGAAAAAGCGGGCCGGAGGCTACTATTTCGTTTTGCCCATAAGCAATTTTTTTTGCCTGCAACGCAAGTCGATAACCTACCTCTTCTTTATTAAGTGGGTGAATATCGTTCCATTCACCCAGGTCAATAGCCACTGCCATGCCTGTATGGGGTATTTTCAACGTTTCCAATTGAGCCTGTCGCAAAGCGGCCCATTGACTTTCTGCAGGGATTGCTTTAGATTCCATGAAGTTGGGAAGCTGCACAAAAAGGAAAGGTAGGTTTTCCTCTTTCCAATGTTGGCGCCAGTCGGTAATCAGGATTTGCATCAGGCTTCTGTATTCTTCTGCGCGATCGGTGTTTGATTCGCCCTGGTACCAAATGATTCCTTTAATTAAATAATTATTCAACGGTGCAACCATGGCATTAAACAAGCCAGCTGGTTTCCACCTTACAAATGTTTGTGGAGAAAGCGGCGGCATAGTAGCACCAAGCCTGTATAGCCAGCTTCCTTTCAGGTCTATAGAATGTTGGCCCATTTTCAGTTCATACGGTTTATCCAATACAAAACCGCCGCTGCCAGATTGATTGATTACACGCACTACAATAGTGTTTTTTCCTTCTTTCAGCAGATGGGCCGGAATGCTATAGCGCCGCGGCGGGTACTTGTAAGATGTAGTGCCTACCAATTGCCCGTTAATGAAAGCCGAATCGGCATCTACGATTCTTCCTAAAAGTAGTTCTGCCGGTTTGTCCTGCATTGCATTGGATATCGTTAACTCTTTTTTAAACCATACAGATCCGTTTACATTTCCCAATACAGTACTTTTCCAATATCCGGGCACATGCATTTTTTTCCAGCCAGAATCGTGCAGCATACCCAATTTCCAATTCTCTTTCACGCCTTCATCCTTGTTATTAAGCGTAGTCATCCAGTCAAGATGTGCTTTTTTATCAGCAGCTTCTATTTCTTCTATGTAGCTGTTATTTTTATACTTTTGCACTTCATTCCAGTAATGAGGAAAAGGCTTTAGTGCTTCCTCGCTGATCCATGCTTCTGCAGGCGCGCCACCCAGTGCTGCATTAATAACCCCGATGGGTACTTTATAGGTGTTGTATAATTTTTTGGCAAAAAAATAAGCAACAGCAGAAAATTTTAGTATATGATCGGGTGTGGCCGTCAACCATTCACCTGCACTTATATCTTCTTGCTGCTGATGAAAGTTGTAACGATCCGGCACTTCAAATTGGCGGATGTATTGATTGTTGGCATTGGCAACAACATCAGGATATTGATATTGCACGCGCTGCATCGTAAGTTCCATATTTGACTGGCCGCTGCAAAGCCATACATCACCAAAAAGTATATCGTTTAAAATGATCTCATTGCTGGCTGTAAAGGTCATTTGAAAGGGGCCGCCGGCTTTTTGGGCGGGTAATGGTAATTGCCATTTTCCTTTATTATCAGCAATTGTTTTAAATTCTTTTTCTCCAAAACTCAGTTTTACCTGCTCGCCGGGTGCAGCCCAGCCCCAAAGCTTTATCTCTTGATCCCGCTGCAGAACCATGCCATTGCTTATTAACTTGGGTAATTTTACCTGGCTAAAAGCCGAAACTTGAAAAAGAATTAAAAGGAAAAAGAGAGGTATTCGCATTCTAAAAAATTCAAAACCGGATGAATTGGTACAATAGCTAATATACGATGGAGTTATGTAAGCAAAGTCTTTAGAGAAGGAGATTGGTTTTATTGCAGGATAACTTTGGAATACTGGCCATGCTTAAAATTGCTTGATGAAGGAGAAGGAATAAAAAAGAGGCAAGAAGCAAAAAAGCCCCATTTCTGGAGCTTTAAAGCGTACTGAGCAAGGTACAATTAGCTGACTTAGTTCACGATTTTTTAGCAGTATCTAAGCTTTAAATTGGTAATTATCAAACTTATACACCAACATTTAATTTTAGAAATTGGAAAAGAATTATTCTGTTAATATATAGTATAATTAAGGACAATACACTACGATTTACCGAAGTTAATTATCCATAAATATACTATACCGGTTCGATTCCGGTCGCCTCCACATGACTGGACAACTCATTATTTTTGAAGGATTGTCCGGTTTTTTTATCGCTCAAATCCTCGCTGGTCGCGAGTATGAGGGTCAATATGCTGACATAACCTATGAACGTTCTAAAGTAATTATTATTCATTACTTATTAATGCTGTTTTCTACAGGACAGCAAATCAAATCTCACTAGGTAAATAAAGTCAAGGGGCACTCAATCAATCTGAAAAGTAATGGGTAATCGCAATTATCCAAACTGTAACGAAAACACAGTGCCTTTTTCTAGTGCGGAATGAACCTGAATGATGCCCTTGTGTAACATAATGATTTGTTTGCAAAGACTTAGGCCGATACCACTGCCTTGTTTTTTTGTACTGAAGAATGGAATAAAGATTTTATCCATTAATTCTTCAGAAATACCCTGTCCATTGTCTGCTACTTTCAGGATGATCTTACCCCTTGTGGTTTGATCTGCCGATAAAATGATCTTGGCACCTTCCTTGTCCTTTACCGCTTCAATTGCATTTACCACCAAATTAATTAAAACTTGCTCCAATAAGCTTGGGTCCGCCTGCAACACCAGTTCCGGATTGCGCAGAATGATTTCCATTTCGATGCCTTTCTGCTCAAAGGTGGGTTGCATTAACTGGTGCAGGTTGCCAAATAATTCGCGGATGTAAACCTGTTGTAAACTAAGGGTGGTAATCTTATTGAGATTGCGATAGGTTTCGGCAAATTTCAATAAACCTTCGCTCCGCCTTTTAATGGTATTGATGCCAATCTCAAGATCTTCTAAGGAGTTGTCGCCATTACCGGCGGTTGCGTATCGAGCCTGCAATCTTG
>CBDTUH010000002.1:0-47411 GCA_965363375.1 uncultured bacterium | reverse complement strand
CCGGGAAAATGTAACTGCCGCTGTTTTCATAAAAAATTTTTGTAAACAAAGCTTCGTTCACCAGGTGGTTGCTTTGCTCCATATCGCTACTGAATTTACTAGCTATTACTTCTGCGGCCCGGCTTTTTAAAAAACCCATATTAATGGCCCAGATGGCAGTTTGCGAAGCCTCGTTTATTGTACACTGCTCAAAGGCAAAAAAAGCAGCAATAAACGGCGATTTGGAAAAGTCGAGCAGGCGCGTAGGCGCGCCATGGTGCTGCATCAGCGCCAGCCATTCTATCAGGTGTGTGGGGATTTCATCGTGGTTAAGATAATTGCGCGCACCACGCTGAAACTCGGCTACAAAATCGGCCTCTATGCCTTTGTACAAATGTATAAATTCGGTACGTTCAATAGCATTCATCAATTCCCACTTCGGATTCATCTGCCCGCGAAAGGCCCAGTTATCTGAAAGGTCGGCTGTAAATCTTTTATAGTCGTTCCATTGCGCCAGCGTTACTGTGCTGTACATGTCACCATTCATGTTTTTACCCATTAAAATTTTGCGCCAGTTTTTAAAAGCGAAAACAGACGTTTTGCACTGCTCCTATTTTGTATAAAATAAAATGTTTAATTTACAGCGAGCCACAATGGGAGCCATGGCACCGGTTTTGTGGCATATAGCATCTAAACAAAGCCTGATGACACTGCAGCACTATCATGCAATGGACCAGGAGGCGCAGCACTGGTGGGTACTCCACAATGGCGTGTACCTGTGCAACCGCAAAACGCAGGACTTCACTGTGTTTTTGTTTGCATTGGATGGCTTTTATGTGGAAATGTATTTCTACAACGTAAACGACCTGGTTTTCCTCATCAAAAGCTTTGACACGACTAACGAGCTGGACCCTTACCTGGAAGAGGTAAACCTGACGCCGCTGCTGTATTAATTTTTACGGCCCGGGCAGGCAGCAGCCCTATTTATCATCATCCCACTCTATTTAGGAATATATTTGCTTTTTTAAAAAAACAGTGGATTGCTGTTTCAACTTAAAGCCAAAAACGTTTGTTTTTCCTTTTAACCCTTGATCATCTTTATACCCTGATAAAAAACACATGCTGACGAAACCTACGAATGAAGCATTAATAACGCAGCTTTTTGACGCCCTGCCAGAATCGGTGCTGTGGTTTAAGCCGGTGTATACCAATGGCATTGTTAGCGATTTTGAAGTGGCCTATTGCAACGATAGTGCGGCAACCTTTTTCAGGACCATTAAGCCTACCCTGATGCACCAGCGTGTGCTGCAAAACACTATTGTGGATGAAGAATACAAAACGCCCCTGTACAATAAATTATTACAGGTATGGAATACCGGCGAGCAGCACGAAGAAAGCGCTTACCTGAAAAAAGTAGAGCGCTACTTTAGCGTGCTGCGCAGCAAAGTAATGGACGGTGTTATTTCCATCACCCGCGACCGTACGGAGTTTTACCTATCGGAGCAGGACCGCCTGCAGCAAACCGACCTGATAAATGGTATTTTAGATGCTTCTATCAACGGCGTGTTTTATTGCAGCGCCATACGTAACAAAGAAGGCACCATCACCGACCTGCAGTTTGTAAAGGTGAACAAGGGCTTTGCCCGCATGATTAAAAAAACAGAAGCCGAAGTAGTAGGCAAAAGCTACCTGAAGCTTTTCCCGGGCGCCGGCAAAGCGGGAATTTTTGAACTGAACCGGCAGGTGTTAGAAACAGGCCAGCCGGTACGCAAAGAAATATACTATGATGGCGATGGGCTGCAAGCCTGGTACGATGTATCAATAGTAAAAATGGGCCGCGACAGGCTGGTAGTAACCTTTACCGACATAACCAGTAGCAAGCAAAACCAAAACGCCATTCAGCAGTCGGAAGCGAGGCTGCGCACCATCATCAACACCTCACAGTCGGGCATGTTCACCCTTTCGCCCATCAAGGATGAAAAAGGTACGATTACCGATTTTTTCTTTGGCATTGTTAACCAGGCCGTGGCGGCTTATATTGGGCAAACGGCCGAAGTGCTCACCGGCTCGCTGGCCAGCACCTATTTTCCGGCTTACGCTTCCAATGGCCTTTTCGATGTTTATAAAGACACGTACCTGACCGGGAAAGTGCACCAGTTCGACTTTCATTACGAAGATGGTTACGATGTGTACTTTAATATTCATACTGTAAAAACCGGCGACGAAGTACTGGTAACTTTTACCGACCATACGGCACTTAAAAGGTTGCAGGTGCAGCTGGAGCAATCCATTGAAGACCTCAAACGCTCTAACAGCAACCTGCAGGAGTTTGCCTACGCCGCCTCGCACGACCTGCAGGAGCCGCTGCGCAAGATCCATTTCTTTGCCGAGCGGCTGCAAACCAGCATTGCACCGCTGCTAAAGGATGAAGACAAGCGCATGTTTGAACGTATGGAAAGCGCCACCCACCGCATGCGCGTGCTGATAGATGACCTGCTGGCTTATTCAAAAGTAAGCGTGCCTACCGCGCTGCACCAGGAGGTGGCCTTGCACGAAGTGGTACAGGGTGTAATTACTGACCTGGAAGCTTCCATTAACGAAAAAGGCGCCACCATTACCACCGATGCGCTGCCTGCAATAAAAGGCGATGAAGTACAATTGCGCCAGCTTTTTCAGAACCTGTTGAGCAATGCCTTGAAATACAGCAAAAGAGATGTGCCGCCTGTGATAGCCATCCGCTACCAGAAGAAGGAGCATAAGCTAAACGGGGCAGAACACCTGTACCACTGCATTTCTGTTACCGATAATGGTATTGGTTTTGAGCAGCAGTATGCCGACCGCATCTTCCAGGTATTTCAACGGCTGCACGGCAAAAGCGAGTACCCGGGCACTGGCATTGGCCTGGCCATTGCACAAAAGGTGGTGATTAACCATCATGGTTTCATAAAAGCCCAAAGCGAGCCAGGTGCAGGCGCCAACTTCACCATTTATTTACCCGTATAAATTTTTAAAAGGAAAAGGAGACGTTTTTACTAAAAATCAATACATCAATTCAGATTAAAATGAAGTATTGATGTTTACTTAAATGTATTTACATATAAATTCTGTTGCTGAAAAGTATTGCGGCAATACTAAATGAATATAAGATGACGATGTAGTTTATTCATACAATGGATATTTTGTATTATTTTACACTCATATTTAAGAAAAGTTAATTATGGCATAAAACTTGCGAAGTGCGAGCGCCATCAATTAATAACCTTAAATCATGTAAAAGCCAATATCCACTGTTTATGAGAATCATGAAAATGTTTTTCAGTAAAATTGTTTTTTCAACAATCTTACTGACATGCTGCCTTCAAGGCGCATCCCAAATTAAAGTTGCCTGCATAGGCGATAGTATCACAGAAGGCTCGGGCCTTGAGTCGAACCAAACTTATCCCACACTTTTACAACAATTCATGCAATCCGGTTTTGAAGTTCGAAACTATGGGCTGGCAGGAAGCACGCTTTTAGATGGTACGCGTATGTCTTACCGCGATAAAAGTAAATTTTCAAATGCATTGGCCTGGAACCCGGATGTTGTTATTATTAAATTAGGCACCAATGATTCGCGTGAAGAATACTGGGCAGGCAGGCAGCGCTTTTACGAAGATTATGTATCTCTTATCAGTTCATTCCTGAATTTGCAAAGCAAACCCAAAATATTTATTTGCTACCCACTCCCTTCCTATGGTAACCGTTTTGGAGTACGGGAAGATATTATTAAAAGAGAAATAATACCTATTGTAAAAAAGGTTTCCCAGGAATTGGATCTCACCTTTATAGATGTTTATACCCCCTTTTACAACAAAAGAAACCTCCTAAGTGATGGTGTACATCCTAACGAAGCCGGAGCAGAGTTTTTGGCACTTGAAATTTTCAAGGCAATAGGCAAAAAGCCACGTTGATAATCTATTGCAGCTACATTCTGACTGAGTGCTGGCAGTAAGCCTTTCTATGTATTTCCTATTTTATAAACCTTGCTTTTTTTATGAGAAAAAAATTCTACCTGCTGATATATATAATAATCATTTCCGCTACCAGCTTTGCACAGCCACAATTATTTGGGCTTGCTAAAGGTGACGCTGGAAAAATTATTAAATTCGATATAAATGCTAATAAACTTTCTACCGCCTATACGTTAACTTCTGATAAGGCACAGCCTACCTATAATGACTTGTTGCTGGCACAAAATGGTTCTTTATTTGGTATGACGGCAACTGGTGGATCAAAAGGTTTCGGTATACTTTTTTCATATCACCCCGGCTCATCTACATATACTAAACTAGTGGATTTTGATGGAGCTAACGGACACTCACCTTATGGCAGCCTTATTGAAGCAGGCAATGGCGTTTTGTATGGTGTGACTGAACGAGGTGGCGCTAATAATCATGGTTCTGTTTTTTCATATAATTACAAAACGAACAAACTAACATTACTTTACAGTTTTACCGGTTCAAACGGCCGCTCACCTTATGGCTCGCTATTAAAAACAAATGATGGAAAGCTATATGGAATGACAGCAAGTGGCGGTGATTTTGATATGGGCACCCTTTTTTCTTTTGATCCTTTTAGGAATGAACACAAGGTGCTGTACCATTTTAATGGCACATTTGGCAGGTCTCCTTATGGCAGCCTTGTTCAGGCAAAAGACCAGAAACTATATGGTGTAACGCAATTTGGAGGCAGCAATGGCTTTGGAGTAATATTTTCATTAGCAATCGATGAAAACCCTTCTTTCACTAAGCTGGCTGACTTTAATTGGGCCAATGGTGCCTGGCCTAATAACAACCTGGTAGAAGGTGATAACGGCAAGCTTTATGGAATGACCGAAAGTGGCGGTGCAGCAAATTTTGGTGTAATCTTTACATTTGATCCGGCCACTCTCTCTCTTTCCAGTTTGTGGGATTTTAGTGATGCTAATGGACGATCACCTTATGGAGCATTGGTTAAAACATCGGACAAAAAAATGTATGGCTTTACCTCCCGAGGGGGCAGCCTGGATAAAGGTGTCCTGTTTTCTTTTGACCCATCTACAGCCCTCACCCCTTATAAAAAAATAGCGGATTTTGATGGTTCCACCGGCGTAAATCCTTCAGCATCTCTTATAGAAATTAACAATGTTATACTACCACTTGATCTTATAAATTTCTCTGCCACTCCAATAAATGGCAAAGTACTACTTGAATGGATTGTTGAAAAAGAATCAGACATAATTAAATATGAAATACAAAGAAGTTCAAATGGCATTGATTTTACAACTATCGGAGCTTTAAATGCCATAAACAGCCTAACCCAACACCGTTATAGCTTTACAGATCCATTACCTGCGAAAGGCAAAAATTATTACCGAATTAAAATCCACGAACGCTACAATGCATCCCATTACTCGACCATTAAAGTGACAACTATAAGCAGCAGTGCTTTTGAAGCTAAACTGCTGCCCAACCCGGTGTCAACTAATGCCAACATACAATTATTATTATCAGACAAAAGCCCGGTAAAAATCAAATTATACAATATACAGGGACATTTAATTAAGCAATGGAACTACAACATGCTTGATAAAGGAGATCATTTTTTACCTATTTCTGTTGAAGATATTATTGCTGGCAACTATGCCATAGCAATAGAAACAAATGAATTCATGCAGGTATTGCAAATGATAAAAATAAACAAACGTTGATTTACATAAACAACCTAATTAAATTGGCCGGGTTTAGCAAAACAGTTACCTGGCCAATTTAATTAGGAAAAAAATAAACAATTTGCTTAAAAAGTTATAGAAAGAAGTATTCCTGTAATAACAGGAAGTATTTAGTTTACTTCAAAATTTCTTTTTAGGTCTTTTTCAAAATGAGCTGTGTCTTAGGCTGTTTCGCCAGCGACTCTTTTCTTCTAGACTCTCGATATTCAATTAGCTTTCTGCCCAATTCGATACCTGGCTTTTCAATATACTTTTCAGATAAAACGGCAAAAATCATAGATAGGCCTATTGTGAGTAATATGGTGCTAAGAAAAATCAGTTCAACACTTAATGTACCTTGAAGCCAATGAGTAAGCCACTTAGAACCCTGCCAGGCAAAAATGAAATGAAAAAGATAAATGGAATAAGACAGTTGACCCATACGACTGAGCCAGTTTAGCTTAAATGTTGACATGGTTTTAAATAACATGAAAAGGAAAACAAAAGAAGTTCCAGCCATTATAGGTATAAAGAATGCCATTTGTTTTGTATATCTGAAAACCAAAAGTGAGAATATGCTTGAAACGGCAAATGCAATTCCATAAAAATATGGCTTGATATGGTATGTATCTGCATGATTTTTCAACCAGAAATAAATTGAGATCCCCATCAGGAAAACCGGCAACTGGCAAATAATATGAAAGTACAGAAAGGTATTATTCTTTATGCTCATACCAACTGTAGCCATCACCAACTGCACCATAATAAAGCAACATGCAGCTGCAAAAAACGGTATCAGCAGAAGTGCTTTTTTATTATACCTGAACCGCCTATAAAATAAAAAGATAAAAGGGAAAAGGGCGTAGAATGTAGTTTCTGTACCTATAGACCACCCACCGGGTACTATCTTATTATTGGCAGGCCCCGGCGT
Organism: uncultured bacterium; assembly: GCA_965363375.1. Classification (GTDB taxonomy): domain Bacteria; phylum Bacteroidota; class Bacteroidia; order Chitinophagales; family Chitinophagaceae; genus Flavisolibacter. The sequence goes on along the minus strand of CBDTUH010000002.1, from coordinate 40,773 downwards.
AAAGTCGTTTACCAGCAAAAGGTTTGACATTATGTTCCGTACCGTATAATTTTCATTCAACGTTGATTGGCTACCAAGAAACATAGGTTCTACTAGGCTGAAATAAAGCAGATACATCAGGATGCCGAAGTAATACAAAGGTGCTATTCGGAAATAACGGCGGATATAAAATTTGCCAATTGCCTTTTCAGAATCATTTCTATCAAATGTAAGACAAAGTGTAACGGCTGAAACAATGAAAAAAAGCTGCACGCCCATTTGTCCATAATCGGCCAGCAATTGCACAGGCAGCAGCATACCGGGAATATATTTATCCGCATGCGTTACTATTACCATCAAAATAGCAATTCCTCTTAAGCAATCAATATATTGAAGTTTTGTACCATTGCGTTCCTGGCAGGTATCAACCCTCATAAGGATTCGTTTATATGTGTGTTTAAGTTAGATATTAGCAGATCAAAATAGAATCTAACCAGCTAATACTTTACTGATTGGTGTTAGAAATAGATTTATAAGGATATGGTAAGCTGAATGGAGCTTAAGTGCAGATTATTCATAGCAGATATTCAAATTTATTTATTGAAAATACCGTACCAGAAATGCATTAAAGATTTAACATCAACAAATGCACAAATTGCTTCTATAATTGTGGTGTTGATTATACACAAGTAGCATTTACTGGATCGTTCAGGGCATTATCATAAACTAAAAGAAAGATACAATCTTCTCTCAATATTACAAAGCCATTTAATATTTCTCACTTCAGCTGCTCCAGCTCGCGCAGGTAATCGTACTGCAGGTCTTCGTGCAGCGATGTTACAAGGGTATTAATTTTTTTTAGCTGTGCGGCATACAGCTTGGCCAGTGCAGGATTTCGACCAAAAGGTTTTCCAGAGGTTTTCAGCATCGCGCAAAAGTAAATCAGCAGTTCGGCCTCTACCTGCTTGTCGGCGGCATAGCGGCTGTAGCGGGCAATGGTGCGCAGTATTTTGCGGATGCTTTTTTTGGCAAAGTAAAGATTGCTCCAGTTAACGGCCGCCAGGGCTTCATCCACTTCGCTTTTTACCGCCTGTGTATAGCTTTGCAGGTCGTGCGCTTCAAACAGCAAAAAGGTAAGCAGCTCTTTGTTTTCTTTTTTAAAACGGGCCAGCCGCAGGCACAGCTCGGTGAGTTGCGCAGGCGTGGCTTCTTTTAGTTCTGTTTTAATTTCGCTGATGCTGGCTGCTTTCATAACAGGCGCAAAGTTAAAGCCCCGAGCATGGATGGAAACGATCGGTTTGCAAAACGTCTCTTTTTCCTTTTAGTAGCAGTTCATGGGTCATGGTTCATAGTTGATGGCATGAAAGCGAACCCCTCTTTCTACTTTTGAAATTTTCCGGCTGTTAGTGTTGACGACTGTGGACTGATGACTGACGTCTAACCAAAACGTCTGTTTTTCCTTTTAAACCTACTGCCGCTAATACCAAAAAAGCATCCGCAACAAATGCCGTTCTATTGCTAACTTTAACCATCACAACCAAAAGCAATCTGAAACGTTTTAACCCGTTAAGCGTTGCTTTTTTTTCACCCTTAAAAAGATAAACCATGCATAAAACACTTTCTTTATTGGCTACCGGTATGGCTGTGCTGCTGGCGGCCTGCAGCGGCACTAACACCTCAAACAGTACAAACACGGCACGGGGCACCGATACCACGGGGGCGCCTGTAGAAACCAAACCGGCCAATACCAGCTACAAACCTGCTTTTGCCGGCCAAACCCGCATTGGCGCCGTTAGCACCACTACCCCATACGAAGGCAAGGTGCTGACCGATGCACTGAAACGCCCCTGGGGCCTGGTAGCACTGCCCGACGGCCGCCTGCTGATCACCGAAAAAGGCGGCACCATGCGTATAGCCACTACCACCGGCACCGTGGGCGAGGCCATCTCCAGCATTCCGGCGGTTAATTCGGCCGGGCAGGGCGGTTTGCTGGGCCTTACGCTCGATCCTGCATTTGAAACCAACCGCATGGTGTACTGGTCGTTTTCCGAAAATGTAGAAGGTGGTACGCTTACATCGGTAGCCAAAGGCCGCCTGAGCGATGATGAAAAAACAATGGAAAATGCGACCGTTATTTACCGCGCCACCCCTGCATATAATGGCACACTGCATTATGGCTCGCGCCTATTGTTTGATAAAGATGGCGCCCTGATGGTAAGCACCGGCGAGCGCTCCGATAAGGTAACCCGTCCACAGTCGCAAGACCTCAAATCGGGTTTGGGCAAAATCGTACGCATTACCACCGATGGCAAGCCGGCAGCCGGCAACCCGTTTTTGAACGATGCCAACGCACGCCCCGAAATATATTCTTACGGACACCGCAATGTGCAAAGCCTAGCTTTTCACCCCGTAACCGGCGACCTTTGGGAAGCTGAGTTTGGCCCGCGCGGCGGCGATGAGCTGAACCGGATTCAACCTGGTAAAAACTACGGCTGGCCTACTATAACGTATGGTTTAGAGTACAGCGGCGAAACCATTGGCGAAGGGATTACCCAAAAAGAAGGCATGGAACAACCCGTTTATTATTGGGACCCTGTGCTGTCGCCCGGCGGCATGACCTTTTACACCGGCGACCAGATACCCGAGTGGAAAAACAACCTGTTTATCAGCGGCTTAAACAGTAACCACATAGCCCGACTGGTGATTGAAAACAACCGCGTAACCGGCGAAGAAAGACTGCTGGCCGGCGAAGGCGAAAGATTCAGGGACATTACACAAGGTAAAGACGGTGCGCTGTATGCTGTAACCGATGGCGGCAAGCTTTACCGCATTGCAAAAAAATAGAAAGCCAAAAGGAAAAACAGACGTTTTAAAAATAATGCCCCGGACTTGCCGGGGCATTATTTTGTACAGGCAGTAGCTGCTATTGAAGATACAGGTATTGGGCAAAACGTCTGTTTTTCCTTTTGCCAGCATTGGGCATGTTGGCCGCACTTGTTTGCAAAGCCGGGGGTGTTGGTATGCATGTTGCGTTCATTATCAACTAAAATATTAGGTACCTGTTTTTTATATGAATGAACCGCAATACGATACCCAGCTTTTTGCAGAATTGTACGATGTGCAGCCGCAGGCCATTATCTGGTCGCGGCCCGTTTTTGGCGAAGACGGTACTTCCATTGTTGATTTTGAATTTACCTACTGCAACGACGAGGGACTTAAATATATGAACATGACAAGGGAGGAGCAGGCCGGCATGCGCCTGAGTACCACGCCCGCCCTTACTACTGACCTGCGGCAAAAGGTGATGCAACAAATGCTGGAAGTGTACCATACCGGCAAAAAATCGGAAACCAACATTTACAATGCCGCCCTCAACAAGCATGCGCGCGTGCTGCGCGCCCGCCTGCGCAAAGGCGTGCTTACCGTAGTGCAGGACCGCACCGAAGAATACCGCATTATAAAACAGCTGGAAGCGCAGGCAATGCAATTGCAGGAGCAAAAAACATTACTGGACAACCTGTTGATGCACTCGCCGGCCGGCATCTCCATCACGCGGATCATACGCAACGAAGAAGGCAAAATAGTAGATGGCCGCACTACACTAGGCAACGATCTGAGTTTTGAATACACGGGCATACCACGCGAAATTTCACTTAACAAAACCATCCAGGAAGTAGCCCCCGAAATGCTGGAAAGCGAGCTGTACCAGATGGTGCTGAAAACGCTGCACACAGGCAAGCCTTTTCATACTCAATATTATTTTGAGCCTACGGGCCGTTGGCTGGAGCTGTCGGTAGCCAAAATGGATGATGACCATCTGATCAACGTGTTTATGGATATTACCAGCACTAAAGAAGCCCAGTTGCGCCAGCAAAAGCTGCTCGACGAGTTGCAGCGCTCCAATGCCAACCTCGAAGAGTTTGCTTATGCCGCCTCGCACGACCTGCAGGAGCCGCTGCGCAAGATTTATACCTTCTCCGACCGGCTGAAACTGGAGTTGCATGCGCAGCTTACAGCCAACCAGCAAATGATGTTTGGCCGCATAGAAAGTGCTACGCAACGCATGCGCAGTCTCATAGAAGACCTACTCTCCTACTCGCAGGTAAGTGCCCGGCCCGATGCATTTACAAAAGTTTCGCTCAACGAAATTGTGCAGCAGGTGCTCACCGACCTGGAAACCATTATTACCGAAACAAAAGCCACCATCCAGGTAGATAACCTGCCGATGCTGTATGGCGATGCAAGACAACTGCGCCAGATGTTTCAGAACCTGATAGGCAACGCCATTAAATACCGCAAACCGGATGAGCCGCCGCAAATCAGCATTACCTGCCGCAAGGCACAGCGCTCCGATTCGGCTGTTGGCAGCCTGCCCGAGGGCCGAAAAGAAGCTTTTTACCTGATAGAAATAAAAGACAATGGCATTGGCTTTGAGCAGGAATATGCACACAAGATATTTCAGGTGTTTCAGCGGCTGCATGGCAGAACCGAGTATGAAGGCACCGGTGTAGGACTGGCCATAGTTCAGAAAGTAGTAAACAACCACAAGGGCTATATTTTTGCGGAAGGCAGCCTTGGCGAAGGTGCCACTTTCAGTGTTTTATTGCCCCAATAATCTATTTCTGTAACAGGGCAAAAACCTCACCCGTAGATATTTTTTCGATATCAGTACGCTGGAAATTTTTTTACTGTTCGCAAATATTATTGAAATAAATGGCGGATGAACTTGTACAAAAAAAATAACAATACCGTCCAGATACAAACAATGATCAGCGCAAAAAACCAATCCTTTTTCCGAACAAGCCGGGATTGTTTTTTTAACAGCACTCTTGCATCTTCCAATACTTTCTGAGGTATCAATTTTAAAGAAAAGGCGATCAATGCAGAAACAATAATTAGATCATCTACTATTCCTAATACAGGTATAAAGTCTGGAATAAATTCAATAGCTCTACTTCTGCCTTCACTTGCCCCGCCTTTTGCTGAAGACTTTGTAATAAATACATGTTGCACGATGCCGTTTGCAGGCATAAAAAAAGGCTTACAAAAATGTAAGCCTTTTCAATTGGTGGAGGATAACGCACTAACACCTACTTTCTTGATCTTTTGTATAGTTTATCGATCATTGCTGTTTTACACAGAAATGCATTGAAAAGCACGAAAGCTGAGCTAATTATATTTAAGAGCAATCAAATAAAATTGTACCCCATGGAGTACCCCATTTATTTTTTTATTAAATTTATTGCTCAGCTTCAAAATTATGAAAGTTTCCTTTTATTTAAAACGACCAGATTCAAAAAATGAGACATCGCTATTTGCGCGTATATCATATAAAGGAATTCAACTGAAGTATTATATATCTGAAAATATCGATCCCAAATATTGGGATAAAGACACTCATAGGGCAAAGAAAACACAAAAGTTCCGAGAATTTCCTGAGTTTAATTCGCGCCTGGATAATATCGAATCAACAATCAAGACAACTTACCGAAAATATTTAAATGACCAATGTAATAAATTACCTAATCCTGATGAACTTAAACATCTTCTTGATAAGCAATTTCACAAGTCAGTTAAGAAAGATCATGAAAGCATGTTAATTGGTTTTTTTGAAAAATTCATTTCCCAAACAAAAAATGGAATTCGTTTACAGGCTAAAACAGGAAAGCCATATAGCAAAAACACGGTCAAAGTATATGTAACGGCCTTCAAGCATTTGGTCAACTTCAAGAAAGTCTATAAAAAAAATATAGACTTTGAGACTATTGACCTTACTTTTTATATTGACTTTACTGAGTATTTAATTAAAAAGCTCAACTTATCAACAAATGCTATTGGCAAAAACGTACAGGTAATAAAATTGATTTTAAGCGAAGCTGCGGAAATAGGATTGCACAAGAACATGATATTTAAAAGCAGAAGATTTGCCTCTATTAAAGAACAAACAGAGCATATTTACCTTTCAGAAAAAGAAATTGCTGAGATTGATGCATTGGACCTTTCCCATAATGAAAGGTTAGATAAAGTCAGGGATCTTTTTTTAATTGGCTGCTGGACAGGTCTTCGTTATAGTGATTATTCAAAATTACAATCACACCATTTTAATGATGGCTTTATCGAAATCGTCCAAACTAAAACTGGTGATCCTGTAACAATACCACTGCATCCTACGGTTAATAGGATTGTTGTTAAGTATGACGGTCAACTTCCTCGTCCTATCTCTAACCAAAAAACAAACGAATACCTTAAAGAATTGGGGAAATTAATTCCGTCTCTAAAAAATACATTCACCAAAACCATGACTAAAGGTGGTGCTAAAGTAACTTCAACATTTAAAAAATGGGAAATTTTGAGCACTCACTCTGCACGTAGGTCTTTTGCCACAAACATGTATTTGCAGGGCATTCCCTCAATATCAATTATGGCCATAACAGGACATCGTAGTGAAAAAGCCTTTTTAAAATACATAAAACTCACTTCAAAGGAACATGCAAAAGTTCTTCAGAACCATTGGGATAATAATAACAAATTGAAAGCAGTTTAATTTAATGAATATTTTTTCCCCTAACACCTCTTGGAAGGTTATTACAAAAGAAATTCCTTGGGAAACGGACATTGAAATATTCGTTTCAGATTTAATGAAAAAGAAGCCGAGTAAATTCCCATCATTAATAAGCAGATTAGAAAAGGACCTATCAAAAAGAAAGAGTGAAAAACACGCAGAATTAATTTCAGAATTATACTTTGAAAAAAAATTTACTATTTCACCATCATTTAATATAACACCAAACAAATCTATTGATGGCACTTTAGCTGCATTATATCGCGATCTAACCAATAGAATAATGAAATCCTATTCTAAAGGATTAAAGCTGACTTTTACTGAATATAGAAATGATATATCTCGCATCTTAAATTATTCACTTACAAAACTTCACCACGAAGCACAAGAAAATTCAATAAGTAAGGAGAAAGAGGAATTTGAATTGTTTACTTATGGTTCATCCTATACTCGAATAAAAGAGGAATTACTTAACGATCTTTATTACTGCATCTACAAAGGAATCCACTTTCAAGACTATCGTTCATATATAGAAAAAAGATACAATGAAATTAATCACATCAATTCTCATTTGGTAGAGCAAAATATCAATGTCCAACCTACAAGCGCTAAATTAATTTGGAATGGCAAACCAGCTCATCTTGCTTTTATTATTGACTTATTGATTGAAAAAGGATATTTAGAAGCAACCGAATATGGCGAAAGAACTGCTGAAATACTTTTAAAGTTTATCAACTTTGAAAAGTACAAGCCATCAAAAGAAAGCTTAGGCAGACTCTTACATAAAGGCACGGATAATGCTGGGTTTAAAGGAGAAGACTTAAAAAATAAGTTCTTAAAAATCCCATATCTCAAAGATTTATAATCAATCAAATCCGAGCTTACTGAGAGTACCGAGAGTGAGCTGAGAGATAACTGAGAACAATCAAAGTTAAATAAAAGCAATTTGCATGAAAATATAAATCATGCAAGAATTGATATTAACTTCTGTTACGTTTGAGCAGTTAAAAAACGAGCTTACAAATCCAATATTAAAAGACCTTGCTTATTTAAAGGCAATCCTTATTGACAAGGAGCAAACAGAACTTCTAACACGAAAAGAGGCCGCTAAACTACTGGGCGTTTCCCTTCCTACACTACTTGAGTGGACCAAAAATGGACAAGTCCAAGGCTACCGCATTTCTTCACGCATACGTTACAAGCGCACAGAACTTGAAAATTCTTTAAAAAGAATTAAAACCTGCAAAAATTAAGATACTAAATCATTTAAAGAATAAAATCGTCATCTGAATTTTAAAACTCAAGTAAAACGCAAATGAAACAAAAGACAAAGTTCGAACAAGCCAAGCAAGAAAGAGAATATCTCATAAAGAAGCATGGATGGATGGTAATGAAGGTAAGCGATCCAGAGGGTGTTATGCCGAAATTCAGCTATACGATAGGGCTTTGGGAAAGCTATCACCATCCTGAGATCATTGTACTTGGCCTTAATAGTGATGTAGCACATACCATATTGAATGATATTGGAAGTAAGATCAAAAATGGCGAAGTGATCTTAGAAAATAAAAACTATAAAGATATAGTTGATACATACCCTGTACAGTTTCTAAAAGTACGTCCAGGCCAATTTCCTGAATACCTTGGCTTAGCGATGGATCATTATAGAGATCAGTCATTTGAGGCACTGCAACTTGTACATACGGATAAGCAGTTCAATTTCCCTTGGGATGAAGCATATAACACAGCATTCAAAAAGCTTCAGCCATTGCTTAATATTGAGCTTACTGTAGCCACCAATAACGCAGATACATTCACATCCCAAGATCAAACAGATCTACAAGCCAATGATGAATTCGTCCCTACATTAATAACACAGTCAGACAATGCGTTCCTACAATATTTAATCCATTTAGGTGCTCGCATATCTGTCAATGGACAAATGAACTATGTGGTATTGAATGGTTTTGCCTTCATTCTGGTAGTAGGAGATGAAAACCTAACAATGCTTAGATCTTTCAATAATATTGATGAAAAAGATGGTGATCTGCCTTTTTTTTATCAACCCTATGCACAATTGCGGATAAAACAGGTTCATTTATGTCTTTAAACGTAAGGAAGTATTTGAAGCACCAAGTGAATAAATTATCCTACAAAGAATACATAAATATGTTGATGAGTTACGGCTTTGAAAAACCAATAAGAATTAAAGTTAGTACTTGCAATAACATTACTGAGTCAATACGTATGCCACACCCATATGTCGATTTGATTAAAGTAGCATAACTCAACAAATTAAATATCCTGAAATCCAACGCCTGTAATATCCAGTTTATACTCTTACAGTATCACCTGAAGAAAAACCATCTCATTTAAGCCTTGGCCAAGGTTATTTCTTAAATCAAATCCAATTTTTCGTAAATCAATTAACGGCAGACAGCCATTGTCTGGACCGAATGGCAATCCTATTTCAAAATTTTAAAAACAAATTCAATTATGTTATCTGATGTAAACAACAATAGTGAAATAGAAAAAGAAGTTATCAGCGACCACAATCATGTTCTTAACGGCTCGATCAGTTATTTATTAGAGTCTTATAGAGATGAACGAATGGAGATGAAAATCGAAACCCATGCTGTGTATCCTAAAATTTATGAAATTAAAACTGCCTCTAATAATGATTGTTTGATTGTATTGAAGAAATCAAATAGTGTGGAAAAGTTCAATGGAGAAATTAGTAGCTTTTTCTTTTTGCATCAATTTACAAATGATGGACTTAGGGTTTATACATACAATAATATCAATCAGCACATCACCGTTTTCAATCCACATGTTTTAGAAAGCTACCGTATTAATATGGGATTAGATATTGTAGAACCCTTAGATATAGCCAAAGACTTTTTTTTGAATAACCATCATTTTGCTCATATGCATTTAAAGAAAGTCCCAGGCTTTGTTGCAACCATATGCAAAAATGGAATTTTGCTGGGTGATACAGTATTTCATGACGGTTGGATTGTTCACCAGATTTTCATAAGTAATCAAGAATTGAGTGATGAGCAGAAACAATTTAAAACGATCGTGAAAGATTTTCATCAACAAGAATTGAATAACCTACTCAGTCAACCCAATGAAGACTTTGATAAGGCAATTGAGCTAAAAAACTTTATGGATGGGATAGGTATCAGGCTTGAAATACCTAAATCATAATGTGGATGCCAGTGGTATTAGCCATATACAAATAGGAAAGAATACCTGTTGACTAACTTAAAGAGAAGGGTGAGGTGGGGGGATATTGATTACAGTTAGTCAACGTGTGTACTATTAATATTAATTAAAGCCAGACGAAAAAGTGTCCAAAGGCTTCAAAAAGTCAAATGATTATAAAACATGAAAAAGCTAAAGCGTTTAACAGCCATTAAATATACAAAAAGGCTATACTGTTTCAAGGAAGATCAGTATTTGCAAGATAAAATAACAGAAATATTGGGTCGATCAAAGCGTGAAGTGCTGGAAGCAAAATACGGTTACATCATCCATAGAGGTATTGTCAGTATGGTCCATATGAAGAAAAAGTATGTAACAGATGGGTTTCCTTTGAGGATGAAAGCCAACCAGGATGCGGTAAAGGTCAATCCTGAATTACATATCGGCACATTGTCTCAGTTATTTGGTGGTGCTGACTGTGCCAACAAAAGGATTATTGATAACCTGATTGCCTGGAACATCATTTATCTTTTCAAAGATTTTATTCCTGGCGTAAGCGCCAAACGGTACAAATTCACTCCAGAATGGGAAGCCAAGGACGTTATGATGCGAAATTTCAAAGGTGGTGCTAAGTCTTCCATCTACAAACTTATCAACCTGGAAGAAAACAAGCTGAAAGATCCACTGGTAAGAGCTACACAGAACATGTATGATAATCACGTTTCTCTCTCAGATGAAGGTCTTCAATACATTCAGCATAAGTATAACCATCCAGTGATCCATGATATTATTCAGGCTTTGAAGGGAGATTACTTTGATGATAACAAGGACAGGCTGATGTACGAATTAAGATATATATCCTATAGAAAAGAGGATACGATTATGTTGTTGAACTTCCTGATGCAGAACACAGGTTGTAATGAAGCTAAAAAAGGCAAGCGGCTTTTCCACAGCATCACCAGTTTAAAAAGGGAATACCGCAAGTTCATCCTGATTGACGGAAAACCGATACGGGAAGTGGACCTGGTTAACTCCCAACCCACCTTTTCAGTTGGGTTCTTAAAGGGCGTTTATCATCATGCAGCAAAACAAAAGAATGAAAGCACAGAGTTGCCAGCTGATTTTATTGATTACGAGGAATTATGCTGCAATGGAAGGTTTTACGAAAGGATTGCAGAAAAGGCTGGTATGCCATTTACTGATGACACCCGTGCGGATTTTAAAGAAGACTTCTTTAAATACATTTTTTATTCCAAGGTTAAAGTAAAAGATAATCCAATCAAGGATGCTTTTGTTGCGCTATTCCCCAATGTTTATCAGGTTATTAATGGTATCAAGTCTATAAATTACAAAAGATTTGCTACCATTTTACAGGACTTGGAAGCAGATCTTATGGTGTATAGTGTTTATAAGCAAATGCTGGATGAAAATTTCAAGGTTTTGGTGCTTCATGACGCAATCCTATGTAGTAGCGAAGAGGCTGAGGAAAGGGCCAAGGAATTGATCAGGGAACAGTTTCTTGCCAGGTACAATCAGCGCATCAGGTTTAAGGGTGAAAGCATGGAAAAAGTTCCTGAAATTCAGAATCATACCATTGATGATAGTAACCTTGATCCTGATGAACTCGACCGATTAATTAATGAGATGGAATCAAGTGAAGATGATGATGACCTTATAGCGTTTTAATAGGTGCAAGATGAAGCAACAATTATTTACTATGGTTCAAGATTCTGTAATTTTCACTAATCTAAGTGGCAAAGGTCAAGATTCGATTGGAGCATTATTAATATACTATTAGTGTAAAATAACCATTCTTATTTTTGGCCTATACTTACTCTTACCAGATATAGAAAATCAAGAGCTAAACAAATGAACAGTAAAGTATTTTACAAATGAAAATCAGCTATAGAACACATACTATTCTTGAGATGCTCGAAACTGGAAGCCTTGAAAAGCTGCAAACTACTCCAGAAGATGTAAAATCATTTCAAGAGCCGTTTACGATGATAGAGGGTAAGCCTGTTACCAGGAATAAGATGCTACAGTTTGCTTGGAAGAACAGCTCTAAATTGTTGCGGCAACATGATATTAAAATCATTACCGATCCTTTTTATGACGCTTTTTGGAAGGCTAAGGACAAACTCTTCACCTCAGAGTTAGTAGAGGAAATACTTTCAGGCACTTCGATTGGCACAATTATCTACAGAGATAATGTAATCTGTTATTTAATTGAGGATGGTGAATTTGAAGGTAAAAAAATACATGCAGGCACATTCTACTTTTTCGTAATGGCTGAAAGGGGCAAGTGGGTGCCAATGTTAGCTGTTACGATCTCTCCTAACCAAAAATTTGAACCAATATTTCTCTCTCATGCCTTAATAAAGGCAGAAAGAGATGTAGATGAATACCTGAATGGTCTATTCTATGACACAATACTTCTCTTAAATTTTATCAAGTACGCTGAGGTGGAGACAAAGTATCTTCCCGCAGGTCAGAGAGTGAAAGGCATCAACTGTAAATACATCAACGAGACCAAGAGCAATGTCAAGATTCTGGATAGCACATGGTTTACTGAACTCGTAAAGTCCGACGCCTTCAAAGTACGTGGTCACTTCCGCTTACAACCTAAGAAGAAAGATGGCGAGTGGACAAAAGAACTTATCTGGATAAAAGACTTTGAGAAAAGCGGCTATGTTAGAAAATCTGGCAAAACCATCTATAAAGAAAAGTCGGCCTAATTATTTTGTGAACAGGATACTCTTGTTGATGGTTGTACATACTTAATTAAAAATATAGTCGTTTTATTTAATGCTGTTCATATGAATAGTGCATGGCAAAATAAAACTGCATCCATTATAGATGCAGTTAGTAGTTAAATTTTGTTTAGCTCTTTCAAGGCTTGTTTTGCCCTTTGATGTCTTTTTTGTTGAGCAACACTGATATTGCGCTTGTGTTCATCTGTCTTTGGCTTATTTTTACTTGCACTGCTTTGCTTTTTCCTGGTCTCCGTAGAATGTTTCATGCCTCTTGTTCCAGGTCCACCATTTGCAACGTTGGTTAATGGATGTTCAAGACGGAACGTTTCGATATGTTGCTCTTCTTTTTCGCAAGCCTGTTCAAAATAGCGGATACCATCTTCCAAAATAATCATATGCAGCTTATGGCCTTGATCCAGAAGTGAATTGATCCATATTTGCTTTGGATTTGTTTTATGCCTTTCATTTATATGATTGTTATATCGAATGTTCAACTTCTGGGAAGTATACCCGATATACTGAATGATATTAGGCATTTCTGAAGATGCCAGTCCATAAATGCAATATTTGCCCTGGTAATCAAATGAGGTTGATAAAACGGCTGTGTGCAGCCCTCGCTGGTAAAAGCCTTTCTGCTTTCTTCCACTTCTTTTAGATTTCAATGTAGTATTCATAGGAATTGTATTTCCTATAAATATTTCGCTGTGATAGTAAAATCACCTCAGGACGAAAAAATCTTCAACTTTTTTTGAATATGGGTTCGTGAAGTGAAAAAGCCCATTTGCAATTACAAAAATGAGATTTTTAAAATATTGTTTTTGGTAGTAAAAGTGAAACTCAGATGAAGAAAAATAACTCGGGAAAGACTTAACAAAAGGCATCTAACCATTTGGAAGTGTGCAGTTTATGTCGTAACTTAAAGAAACATACCAACAATAAAATCCTCATACGAATGGCATTGCTTTGTATCCAAAACAACATCTTTTATTCTTGCGAAGTCCTACATGCAGACGGACGTTGCTTTCAGCACTTTTTTACAGGACAAGCAAAGACTGCCAGGTCGGGTGCAATCACTTTTATGCTGGAATACATCCTTTCTGATGATGCCAAAAAGGATACGTATTGTTTAGTTTCAGCACACAACCTGAAAACAGGGGAGAAGATCACTGTGACCAGTTCTGATTTGCTTTATTCGGTACACGAAGGATTGCAACAGGAGCTGGAGTTGTGGCAAGAGCAAGGTATCAAGTGTGATGTGGTACTATTCAATTACCGACAGCCCCAGTATGTTACCTTACTGCTTGCAGGTGCCAATTTTGAGCTTTTAAAGACTCAAGATCATGTGCTGGGTATTGCAGAAGACTGGAGTGTAACCTTTGGCCGAAAGAAAACCAGGATGAATTTGGCGGCATAACATCAACAACAGGACATCGTGTAAGCGCCCAAAATGGCGCTTTTTGTATTTTATTTACGCAGATTTACCGTGGGCTGCAACAGGCTGTATTGGTCCCAGAATGCCTTAAAACAGGGACTGGCGAGGATTGAAAAGTGAAAAAAGTCTATCTCCATTTCAACAACACGAAAGTTTTCAAACTTTTTTATTTCACATGCTGCATTGAGCATCTTTTGAAGCCCAACCAGGGTATTTATGAATATGAATAATACTACTTTTACACCAATTCACCATTCATTGATCCAGCTGGCAAAAACGCTTTCAAACCCTATCAGGCTTCAAATGATCACCTACCTTGCATCTCCAAAAGTAAAGTTTGCCATGCCCCAAAGTTTCGAGAGAATTTTAGGTATCAGTCAACCACAGGTAAGTAAGCATTTGAAAATATTAAGAACTTCTGGCATTTTCTATATCCAAAAAGTCGGTTCAGTTAGTGTATACAAATTAGATATGGAACACAGTGAAGCCGTTCTTAAATTAATGGAAGATGTATCTGAGTGAAAGCTACTTTTCAAACCTCGCATGGGAATATAAAGTCTTTCAATAAAATGAAAAACAAAGAATTATATAATAAATTAATCAGGTATTTGTTTTTTCTTCTGGCCTTTAATCTGTCCAGATATTAATTTATGATCCAGATGTTTTTATAAAGAAATCGCTTCTTGATACTATTGTAGCTTGGTCTTTTTTAGATATGTATTAATACTTCTCTCTATTATGACTTTAGTATTTGCGGTAGAACGAGTAATGAGTTTCTCATTTAAATTTATTGCGTCATTTGTTAGCTTTAATATTTCATTTAGACTATTAAATGCCTCTCTATGACTTTTTTCTATTTTCTCCCACGTTTTTATTTCCTCAATAAATTCATTGATAAACAAAGGCAATTCCACAGTTTTTCTTAAAACTTCAGGAGTTTTCTTTAAAATTTCTTGTTGTCTTAATTTTTCATAACCTTTTTTAAATGCCTCGCTAATAGCAACATCAGGTGATTTACCATTTTCAATATGTTCTTCAATAAACTTATCTCCTACAGTCTGTACGATTTCGATAGCATCATTAGCTTTTTTATTCGGATTCAATGCTTCTAAGACTTTCTGAATTATGTTTGAAACAGAAACTAAAGATTGTGCAACAGTTTGGTAAGCTGCTTTTATTTCCAAATCAACTTTAGAGTCCTTTAAAGCATCAGTATTTGTCCGAAGTTTTCTAATCTGAGATTTTGCAAAATTGATTTTATCTATTTCCTTTTTGAGCTCAGCTTTTTCAGCAACTGATAAGTGATACTCATTTGTTAACCTTTGTATAGCTTCATTTATGATCTTACTTTTATTTTCACCTAATTCTATTAAATCCTCAGCCTTATGATAATCATCTAAAGCCTTTTCAATAATTCTGTTTTGTTGATCTTGTAATTCTTTAATGCTTTTATTTTGTTTAGCATTTGTAGCTGCTTTTTGAGAAATTTCTTCAAGTTGTTTATAATTTTTTAAGCTTCTTTCATATAGTGCTTTGGTATATGGATATTTAGCTGCTTTTGAATTGTTCAAATTCATTTTCTTAACAACATTTGCTGATACTATTAATTTTCTATCAAAACGATATAATTGACGTCGATAATCTACATATAGATTATTGACGAAAGCATTTTGCTGTTTCACTACTTGGGCCATAGCATCATTAGAACTAACTGATGAATTATTTGGATTTGACAAAGTATAAGTGATATCAAATTGTTGGCTGAAGGCGCTCTTTGTAAAAAATATCATAGCAGTTAAAAAAATAATCTCAAATCTGATTTTTATTTTGCTTCGCATAAGTGAAAGTTTAATAAATAAATGAATTTAAACTTCATTTTATATTCTACCCAATAGGAATATGTAGAGTTCTATTAGTTTTAAGATCACTTCTATCAAAGAAAGATTTTCTACCTTTGATGGTTTCAGGAGCATTTAAAGGCGTATGTTCTACGGTAAATTTGTATGGAATAGAGGGGTCATTATAACCTGTAGATAAAATGTTACCTTTTTTAAATTTCATCATAAATTCCCACCTAATATTCCATTCATCTTTCCATATTTCATCCTGATCTGGTTTATGCCCAAAAATTGTGATATTGATATTTTTTACTCCATCATAAAATATTTTTTTAGAATTTTTCTCTGAAAAACCTATTCCCATATCTCTTATTTCATTCTTATTAATTTCTGTATTATCTCCAAATCCACCATGCGCTGAATATATATTGTCATAACATTCAACATCAACAAAAACGTCTATATAAGAATTGTTTTTATTTTTTCCGTCACCTGAATTGGGAGTTCCAAATAAACAGGTTGCCGCAATTAAGTAATTCTCTTTATCTGGAAAAAGATTTTTTGATTTCTCTATTGATTGGTTAATGCAAATTTTATTTATCTCTTCAAAATTAAAAGATCTGACCAATGGGTAAATTATTAAAACAGATTTAAATGTTTGAATAAACTGCAGTCGGTTCATTTACAATTGATTTATTAATAAGATCGAAATAATAAACACTATAGTCCTATTAAATTAGGATTATATTTTATAAATTAAAAATATAATTTTATTATACTTAGTCCGCTGATGTTGTAGAAAAGCACTTTATAATACATGCAAGAAGTGAATATCATGAAATTGTTTCTAATACAAAGAAATAAGCGAAAATAATGACGTCAGTCCTTTAGAACTATAAGCTTTCAGCGTTTCTTTTATTTACGCTTAAATCAGTAACATTAGTAAAAGCAATTGTTCAATAGATGATATACAACTCTTAAATTCTTACAAAATGCAATCAATCGAACATCAAGAAGATATAATTAAATTAAGTTAGGTTCTTTACAAAGATGAGCATCTATCAGGTCGCATTAAGTTTGAGGATCATCTGCAGTGTAAGAAATTACATTTAGATGTGCTAAAAATTTTGGTATTGGTCTAAATGTGGATAGTTTGGAAAGATTTGGTCGATCGCTATTCACCTAATGTAACGTTTAGCGTTAATATTTTATTAATCATAGATTTTGAAAAAGCAAATAAGTTAATCGTAAAGCTTTTGATTAATATCCATTAAACTTATTGCACATTAACCTTATTTTTAATACATTGCCAAATAATAATTTATACTAAATGGCAAGAGCTAAGAAAGAAAAGGAAACTAAATCTGTATCCTACAAGTTTTATGGATTCAATGTCAAATTACAATCAAATGAAAGAAAAGGTTCTATGGCTTATTTAGAACTGATACAAACTTTGTTTGCACAAGATATATTAGGTCGAGTTTCTTCTGAAAAAGCGATGATACTTAGAACTCAGTTTATCCAGGAAGTTAATTATCAAAATACTTTACAAAGAGTTGTTTACGGAAAAATATCCAGGTTTACATTACTTGAAGGTGAGAACTGGTATAATAGAAAGAATAAAGATTTTGTAAAATATAAGGCTCCAGATGGCGTTTTCCCAAATGCATATGAAACTGATTACATTTTTATTCCAGAAGTACATCGTTTCTTTATTAAGAAAAATCCCAGAATTGGAGTTAACACAACTAAATTGTTTCTTGAAAATTCTTTAAAGCAAATAGTTACAACTGATGAAAATATAATAGTAAATGTAATGCAGTCAAGTGATATTATAGATTATATAATAGCCAATGATCACATACAATATTTAAAAGTAAATGTTTCTTATACCAATGATGATATTGGATCTGATGCACAAGAATTTATGGACGAATTATTAAAAGATGGTAATATAGGGTCAGCTGAAATGATTTTTAAACCCGATCAAAATAATCAAATATCTACAAAAAGTAAAATGGTGAGAGGATTACTTGAAGTAGCTAAAGAAAATGGAACAGCTGAAGCGACTGTAATTAATGAAAAAGGAAGAAAAGAAAAGATCATGACTAAAGACCATCCTAAACAAATTATAATTTTAGCAACAGAAGATGAGCTGATGAGGAAAAAACTATTGAAAGAAAATATGGAGAAATACAGAGAAGATGAATAATCCTATACAACATCACCATCAAACCAGCTGGAGAGGTATCAAAGCCATTTTGCAGTTTAGAGGAACGTTTAAAAAATGGCCTTTCATAATTTCAATAGCAATTGCATTTGCATTGAGCTTGTCGATAATGATTTTTATTCCAAAAAAATCATTTGAAGTTCTTCATAATACTACTGATATAGTTATTACAGTTTTTCCAAGCCTTTTGGGGTTTTCTTTAGGTGGATTTGCAATAGTTGTTGGTTTTAGTAATGTGGAATTAATCAAGCGTGGATCAAAAGTCAACAAGTATAGTGTATATCAGCACTTGAATGCAATTTTTGCAATCAATATAGTTTTTCAAATTTTTACTACCATTTTAGCTTTTGTTATTATTTGGATTATAAAGCTTGATCTTAACAGCATTTTCAAGATTTCAATTAACATTCTTGGGTTTATAGCTAATGGATTTTGTTTATTTCTTTTGTTACTTGGATCTTTATACTCACTCGCCTTAACTCCATACATTGTGACAAACTTATTTACGTTAAGTCAGATCAATAATATGTTTTTTACAATTCAAAAATACAATGAGGATCAACAAAAATTAAAAAACAATGAGGAATCAAGCTAAAACATACAGCTTTTAAAGGTTTTGCTGTAACCATATATGATTATATACATAATAGTACTGACTATTGCTGAGTATTGTCAACGACCATTGAGTATTTCGTAAGATTCTTTAGTTTGGTTTGTTGCTTAGGGATGCTTTGAAATCTACTATTGAAAATACCAATAGCCATCATACAAGTGATCTGCAAATAATGTATTGCTACGAGTAAGGGGTATCTGGGTATCCCACCCTCATACCTCAGATAGGGCCTGGTTTTGTATATATTAGAGTTATGTATAAAACCGACCACCTTTGAAAATTTCCTGGGACCAAAATCGCATCTAATATTTAGGTATCGTTACTTAACGATAACACATTTCACCAATAACGTACTATTTATATCAAAGCAATAGTATGTCAACAAAAAAGATCACCTTCCAGCACTTAGCCTCTCTATTCAAAATTCTGTCTTGCGAGAACCGCTTGTTTATTTTGGATTTTCTCATTGAAAACGGTACCGCATCTAACAAACAATTATCCCAATTATTGGGATGTAGTCAAAGTTCATGCTCAGAGAACCTATCAAAACTTGTAGCCAGAAATATGATAGAATCTTACCAATGCGGGTCCACAAAGTATTACAAGATCAACGCCACGCTGATACAAAATTTTAACCTACTTTCTGACCTGACAAATGAAGCGTGTAAAATGTAAATTTAAGGTAATTAAAAAGCCTTCCCGATATGTACATTACCAGTTTGCTGAGTTTTACACTGAAGTTTGGTATCGCCTGGAAAAAAAATTTCTCAATGGCATTAGTGCTTTTGACGATCCTGATTGACTGGAACCCTTTCAGGATCAGTTAAAAGCATCTCATCTGAATGGTATGCCTAAATGTACCATATATGAATTTAAAGAATCATCATTTTAATTTACAATTCCAGTACTTTAATAGGGGTTATTGGGGACAATTCTTTACACAAACTTTTTTTGTAGAAGAATATAATATTGTGAATTTCCCACTCATATCATAACCACCTGGTTTTATATAACAATCTAAAGATATTGTACCATCATTCTCTAATTTAACGCCTTTCTTAACAAACTCTTTCATACCACCTGTAATTGGAACATAATAATAGTCATTTATGAATGCATCAGGATTTTTTAGTTTAGTTTTTATATTGAAATTAAGTGGTTGAGTCTGGTGAAGTTTGGCAGTAGCAAAATGTCCGATTTTGATCGTTTTAGGTTTAAAGTTAATCTCTTGACTTGAACCATCTAAATCTGTTATTTTGATAATACCTTCTTTAAATTTGATGTCCATATTACCCTGATATATTTCCTGATCAGTCACAAATTCATAAACAGGAGTTTCAATAGGTTTCTTTATAGCAGGAACTACAATTGGAGCTATTCTGCCTTTTTCTAATGAAACAAGAACTGTTGCTTTTTCTAAATCCATTCTTTTGAATGTTAACGTATGGTCTGTCCCACTATATGTAATTTTTTTCCCTTTGATTTCTCCACCTTGCGTTAATATAAGATTGTCTGAGAAAGTAATATTTGTAACTCTCACTTTATCTTTTGTATCATTATGAATAGATGGTTGCAAATTAAAAGATACAATTAAAGTGCTGTCAGATGATGGCAATTTCTTTAAATATGGAACTCCATTTGTTATTATTATACATTCAAGCCATCCATCAGTCGCAACTTTCAAATCACCATCGCGACTGTACGTTTCAAATAATTCGACTTTTTCATTGTTATTGATAGAAACATCAATTTCATTTTTATATTTATTATATATTTTTTGAACTTTCGATTTATTGTCACGCCATTTAGCTGTTCCATAACCTGGAACATCTAAGTCAAATGAGGATGCTCTTCTTTTATCAAGGTCTTGTTGAGATGTAGCTTCATATAGATAATGTAACTTTTCAATATACTCTTTATCTGTTTTTAATGATAAATATTGATAAACACGATCCAAAGGTCCCTCACAAACATTCATATAATTTTGTTCTGTGAGATTTGATTTCATTGATTTGTTTTTAAGTTCTTCATTTTCATAATAAGCT
Organism: uncultured bacterium; assembly: GCA_965363375.1. GTDB lineage: Bacteria > Bacteroidota > Bacteroidia > Chitinophagales > Chitinophagaceae > Flavisolibacter. Next base: position 20,114 of record CBDTUH010000002.1, on the reverse strand, counting down.
GAGAATTGAAACATTTCTTCTTGGGTATTGGTTTCATCAGAAGCCATTGTTTCAGGTGACAAGACAGCACTATCAGTAGTAACAGTAGAATTATCTGCTGCATCATTACATCCAATTAAGAATACACTAATTACAAATATGGACAGATTTAAAATTTTCATGTTTTGGTTGTGATTTTGCTTTTGGTTGTGATTTTAATATAAAAGATGAGTTGTATAAAATTAAGTTGGACAATAAATATCATTTCATGTAAAATGATAATGAATATATTGATTTTTTATTTAATGACAGCATCCAGAATTTCATATTTTAATGCTTTAATAGTAAAATTGAAAGTCCTGGTAAAATATTCTGAAGATTAATGATACTGTTATGCCAAGATCACTTTTTATTATAGGGGCAATATTGAAGAAAGGTGAAAATATTAGACATTATACGTGCTGTATTGCGTAAACGTATTTATTTGACTTTGCACGACCACAAAATCTCGATAGAACAGAGACATTACTACATTAAGTTAGGACATTTAATGAAGCTTTTATAAAATCAGAAAATAATAGAATTGTTTTATGCGCCGTCAAATTGAAGCTGCTGCATTTGAATCCGAAGTTATAAAAATAGCTACAAGTAAAATATTCTTTCACACTATTCAAATTATGGATGAAGGTGGAAAGTATGGATACAAACCGCGTGGCACTGGAATTCTAACATTGATTAATGGCAAGTATTCCATATTAACAGCAGCTCACGTTATTGATGAGCTGTTACAAGACATAATAATTTTAAACTCACATTTGGGAATTGTAAAATTCACCAACTTCATATTGAGATCAGATTACAAAACTGGAGAGAAGATTGATTTAGCATATATTGAATTAGATGAAGAGTTAGGTGTTTTTTTATCTAAATATTATACTTTTCTGCCAATTGAAAAGATCAGACATTCGCACGTAGTTGAAGAGAATCAGCAATATTTAGTTTTTGGATACCCAGCAGATAATTTAAAAGAAGAAGATGGTATTGGCGTAACTGAACCAACTTATCATTTACTCCCAGGCGCTAAACAAATAGCCTATGACTTTCATAAATTAAGTAAAGAATTCAGCTACGCCTTGAAATATGCTGGCAAGGGGAAAATGTTAGTAACGGGAGAAAAAGTTAAAGTAGATCCTAAGCCATATGGGTTAAGTGGCAGTGGTATATGGTTGATAACAGCACAAGACATTGATGGTGTACTTCATTATCATTATGGTTTGATTGGAATTGCTACTTCAATTCGGATGGTCAAATATCATGTTTTAGTAGGGAATAGAATTGAGCCGTTGATGGACGCTATATTTTTTAATAATATGAAAGATTCCCACAACTTGTAATAGCTAATCCACCCAATTTTTCTACCAATAGTAATTCAATCTAAACCTCTTACTCATTTCATATTGCTTGATATAATAAGAACATAAATGAATTATTAATACATATAGAATAATTAAAATTGTGGAAAGCTGGTTACATAAACAGTATCAAAAGTTAGTTGGAGTTACACCATGTGAAATTAACCACTGATGATCAAGATGACTATAACCTATTTTATTAATTGGAACAACATTTGGCAAGTTGTTCCAAACCCAACAGTGAGCTATTGACCAAGCCCTTTCATCATATGGTGGTTGCAAATTTTTTCGAAATCCATTTCCAGTTGGTGTAAAAATAGAATGGCATGGCTTAGGATTAACGCCCTCAATAATTGTATTCATTTGGCTAACCAACCATGCACCAGACTTAAAAGTAAAATATATATGCCTGATTGATGGTGTTTGGTTTATGTACGTTATAATATTTTGTGTGTTATCGTCAAGCCAATCATTAGCGCCCATTATATCTAATGGACCATCTTTATAGCCACTCCAAACATATTGATTATTAACTAATACAGATTTAGCAGCAAGATTAATATGTACAGGAATATTAACATTCGTGCCAGTTACAATATCAGCGAAAACTATTTTTCCATTTTTACATATTTCAAAAATCTGATTCAATGATGGTGTATTGTTTCCAGGTAATGGAATTCTACTTTCAGTAAAAACATTTCTATCGTTAAGAAACAAATTTCCAAGAATCGTCCACATATACATGCCTCTTCCATAAAAGAAATCTGCGGCATTCCATGACCAACCATGATTGAAGGTCCCAATGAATATCACTTCGGGTTCATATGGAGTTGTACTAAGTATTGCATTATTTGTTTGGAAACCATTGTTCCAATTATACTGAAGATACTTATGGAGAATTGCCATCTTGTTTAAGAAATATTTTTCCTTGGAGTATAGATTTGATTAGATCACAAATATTTAAGACAAAACATAATCAACCGTAGTTGCAATATAACACATTGGTATTTCAACTGTTTCCCATTCTCCTACTCCATTATTAGAAGGTATATGGAACTCCATTTCATCTACATTTTTAATATAAAGTTTTGGACTTGATGAAATATCCCATATATGAAAAACATAATAATTACTTGCTTTAGCTGTTTGCCACTCATTTCTTGTTATGTGAATCTTAGAATACTTAATATTATTCACACTTGCTTTTACTTCTATTTTTAGTGGCTCTTGTTGTTTATCATCAACAATAGATAAAATATCAAATCCCGAAAGATTACTTTCAATGGATTGCCAAACAGGTTTCGACCTGGTTCGTTTTGCTTCGAAATCGACACTTAGCTGCTCTCCTCGCCTTCCAGTTTCTAACTTTTGCTTATGTGATATGTTACGATATGCTAAAGCCAAATCATCCCAAAATTTAATTATGTCTTCATTTAGTGCGCCAAATAAATCAGCTTCTCTAAAACATTGCATTACATCATCAGGCAAGAAATTTCTTGCCTCACTTCTACCTTTTTGAAGCACTGCGGCCCAAACTGGATTATAATTGGAAATGAGATCCTGAAGCTGGAATCTTAATGATAGATTCAATTCACTTTCAGCAATTAGTCTTCCTTTATCAGTAATTTCGAAAATGTTTTCCTTTGTTAATTTACACCAACCACACTTAAAGACAACCTCAAGTACTTTTTGTGCAATTGAATAACGGAAAAATTTAAAATGATGCTTGAACTCAACTTCAGAAACTTTGCTTGATAGCAATAATTCTAAGAATTGCTTTATATCGTATAGAGTAGTAACCGAAAACATTATAGAAAACCTTTCAAGTGTAAAAGAAGTTGTTTTGCATCTTCCTCATCAAATCCTTCTTCATCTAATTCGACAGTGATTGGTTCCTTATTAAGTGAAGGATCATCAAGAACCATTGACATTCTTTGAATTTTATCTTTTAATCGACTATCAATTAAGTCATCGATAGTATTTGGTGAATGTAATATTTCAATAACTGTCTCTTGGTCCTTAGCTAACCCAAGTCTATGAATTCTGTCCATTGATTGTAAAAACTGAGCTGCATTATAATTTCGATCTATGTATATAGCATGGTGACACACAGTATGTAAACTAATCCCTTCAGAACAGGCTGCTGGATTTGCGACTAAGGCGTACATATACATATCGTCATGAAAATCCTTTACAATTCTTTCTCTACTATTTTCTTCCTCTTCTGAGCCAGCTTCAACACCACCATGAATGCATCTTGCTTTTAAGTCTCGTAAGATGGTAGTCATAGATTCTACATTTTCTACAAAGCCAGACCAGATCAAAACTTTCTTACCTTCTTTTGCCAATTGGCGCGCCTTTATAGCTGCATACTGTAATTTATGCGACGCTCCATATTCAATAACTTCTCTTAATTGATCAGGAAGAGGAGATATTGATTTCAACAATAGAGATGGATTACTGACTATTTGAAGCAAACGCATATAACTTTTACCTAATTGTCTGTAAAATTTTCTATCATTTTTGGTTAGTGAACTTAATTGTCTCAACTCTTCTGATCTAATAAGATCATATAATTCTTTTTGACTTTCGTGCAGTGGTATTTGGGTTCTTATGATATGAGGCTCCTTCAATCCTAATTCTATCTTCGTTGTCCTTACATATACTTTTTGAATCTTTTCAGTAATATTATTCTCATCAATTGCACTTTCACTTGGAAATAAAAATGAATATTGTGGAATCAAATCTTCTATACTATTTGGAAGTGGTGTTCCTGACATAATTAGTTTACCAACTGGCAAGTGCGCAATTTTTTGAATTGACCTACCTGTTTCAGTTCTACTTCCACCTTTCATTCTATGACTTTCATCAATAAAAACAAAGGATGGATGGTGGTGAAGTAACCTGGCCATCTTTTCAGAAGAGATTATGAATTGTTGATAAGATATAAGGAAGACTGTTACTTCCTTTGTACTCAAGAGATTGTCAATTTTATCCTTACCTTGTAACCTGACAACTTTAGGTGGATCATTTAAACATTCATCAACTTGCTCTTCCCATGCTGGAAAAGCGTTTTTAGGACATATAACAATTAAATTTTGGCCTGGCTTTCGATGGAGCGTATAAAAAGCTAACGCTTCTGTTGTTTTACCAGCACCTGGTACAGAAAATGTAGCACCATGTGCTAACCTGGACAATCTTGAAACATTTCTTTTTTGTTGATCAGTCAATTTACGTTTAAACCCCAAACCTTCTAACTTTCCTTGTAAATGCTCTATAGGTATAGCTTCGGATGATTCGATTGATTTAATACTTTTTAACTGCGCCAATGACTCATTTAAATGTAACTTGGCTTGATCAGTATAAGAAACATCTATTTTATGAACCCTTTTGGCTAAAACAATAATTTCCAAATTTGAAATAAAGACATGCCAGGGCAACTCAATGGCATCTTCATATAAAATAGACTCAGGAGAAACCTCACTATAATAAAATCGTAACTGTTTCCAATTATTGTCTATCGTATCAGTTACTATTAGACAGGTCTGATTTAAATCCTTATATGATATTGTGATCATGAATTAGCCCAATTTCTAAGCTTCTTAATTTCTTCTTCAAGATTATCTAATTGAGCAATAATTCCACTTTTTGAAGATTCATGACTTTTTACCATATTAGATTCAATTAGCAATTTATTTGCTTTTCTAACTCTATCAAGTACTCCAATTTTCTTCTTTTTCTCTTTTTCTAATGTTAGATATTCCTCTATTTTATCAGATACTATTTCAATTACCCGCTCTTCATTCTTAGGATTTTCTAAAACCTTAATAATTGCTATATCCTGATTTGGAAAAAGTCCATCCAATAAATCATCACCTTCTTTCTCATTAATCGTTTTTATTTCATCTTCAAAATCCTCTGCTATCTGATTATGGATCAAAGCCTGGGTTTCATATATAAGAGGTATGTTTTTATACATTCGATCTGAAAAAGTATTCTTATTTTTTATCGCCAAAAATGAAATTTTCTCAAACGCATTTTGTTTTATAACGTTGCCTTTGTCTTTTTGTTCACACGAGTAAATTTTCTCAAAAGCATAAAAGTCATCAAGAACTTGATTATATGCTTTAGGGCTATTAATACTTTCCAAATACCTATCAGCTATTTCCAACTTATTTATCAGGCTTGTAATCTCATTCTTTTTAATACCAGAAACTTTTGATAAATCCCCATCACTTACGTCATATTTTCGCATTCTCCTACGATAACCTATAGCCCTACTTACCCAGGAAAATGGTTCTTTGATATCACGTTGTTGTTCTAAAAAATCTTCTATTTCATCGACTCTCTCTTCATCCATATAAGGTAGAATAACTACTTGTATCTCAGCATACCTTTTATGTTTTTCGTAATCCTCTTCTAATAATTCTCTAAATGTGCAAAGTCTTCTGTTTCCTGATATAACAAAACCGTCATGTGTTAATATAAGAGGATCAGTTTGCTCTGTTTTACTAAAATATGTTTTAAGATCTTTATCATTATCTGAATTTTCTATTAAACTTTTTAAAATCTCATGTTGGACTTCTTGAACTTTGTCGGACTCTACATCCATAAAAAAGTCATCATCAAGTTTATTATTGAAGATATATTGCTCTTGTAAGTATAACGTTCTTGTATTATCTAACCTGTACTTAGGCAATTCAACTCGAACAGTAAATATGGGCAATTGCTTGAAAGACCCATTTATAGGAACTGGCCATTTACTTTCTGAGTTCAACTTTGGATTTTTCATCAGATTCTGGAATATATGGGTTCTTTCCATCAAAGAAAGTCCATATCTCAGCTTATTTTTAGTACTCATAGTTGTTAGTTAATACCAATTACAATGATTGGTATTGTTATTATTTGGTTGAATAGTTTTAGTTCGTTTTTCAGTCTATCAAAGTGAGCGATATTTGATCCAATAATCTTAGCAGCTTCTTTTGAAGGTAAAATGTAAAACCCTGCCTTGGCTTTTTCATTTGCAAAAAGGTATTGCATCTTCAATAAATCAGCATAAAACCGACCCATATTCCCTGTTTGGAAACATAGGATATAATCTTTAAATGCTGCCGTAATTGAAATTTGAGAGTTTACATCAAACGAAAAACTATTCGACCAACCCATGATTCTTAATTCAGATAAAATTGTTTTTCTCAATTTATCACCACACCCAGGTTGAATTATAAAAGACGTATTCTCAATAATTTTTAAGATGCACTTTTGATTAGGTAAATCAATTACCTTATCTGCCTCATTGTGAAAATGGGTTTTGATTTTCATTGCTCAAACTCTAATGGCAAAAGCGAAAGTTTAGACTGTGTGTGATCATAAATCTGTTTATTGATCGGTCGCATTTTTAACTCTCCACTTTCATAACTCTTTATCCTCTTAAGACCAGCATCGCGGTACTTTTTTTCCTTCTCAATTGCAATAATATTCCTATCATTCCTGATACTACCTAATATTGTTGATCCTACCCCTGCAAAGGGATCTAAAACCCAATCTTCTTTATTTGTTAAAGCCAAAATGCATCTTTCTACAAGTTCTATTGGATATTGACAAGGATGTTCAGTTTTCTCGACATGATTTGCTTTAACATTAGGTATATCCCAAACCTCATTCTCCCAATCTTGTTTTACTATTTCCCAAATATCTGAAGGGTTTTTTCCCAGCTTATTACTTGAAAATTTACCTTTCTTAGGCCCTTTATAATATTTTTTACTTGGATACTTTTGCCTAACCCTTACATCATCTAAATTATATGTATAATCATCAGACTTTGTAAACCAAAGGATTGTTTCATATCTACCAGAAAAGCGTTTTGAAGAATGCAAGCCATGTCCAAAATGCCAGATTATTCTATTTCTAAGTTTTAGTCCGTGCTTTTTGAATATTTGATAATAAAAAATATCCAATGGGAAAACCTCGCCTTCATGTATGTAATTTCCAATTTGCCAACAAATACTTCCCTGAGGATGTAATACACGAATCAGCTCACTTATTATTTTATCTTGTTCTTCTAAATACTTTTCAATTGATGTCTTCGTCTCATACTCTTTACCAACATTGTATGGTGGTGAAGTAAGTATTAGCTTGAACTTATCACTTTCAAGTTTTTGAAGCTTTTTTTGAGAATCACCTAAAATGTATTGATATTCGGCCATTAGCTTCAATCTTGATTATTTTGCAAAATATGAATCTTTAAGTCTTTTACAAAGTACAAATAGTGAATTAGTTTGCTTTATATATTAATTTCCTCTTGTAGCGTTTTTAGGATATAATATATTTTCGATAAAACTGAAAATTATCTCAAAGTTTCTAAAATCTTCGGTTACTCCATTTTGGCAAACCCAATTGCAAAAGTTTCTTTTTTCCTGTCTATTAATAATATTTTCTTCTTTAGTATACTGTATACCTCTTTCCGTTCCCACTATTTTTTTAAAATCAACAAACTCACGTTTGTAAGCTATAGCTCTCTCAATTGTTGAATTTGGAAAAAGATTCTCAATTCCTCTTTTAACTATATTATCTTGAAGAAAAGGTAATACCCTACGATAGAGATGGCCAAAATCTTCATTTTGCCTATTTGTATCACAATCATAGATAAGCATCTTAGATTGTACAACTGTTTCCCAATTATCTTGAGATATAATATTCCAAAGCTTGTCTAAATTGCTACAACTACCACGTTGCCTTAATTCTACTTTATCTAAAATGTCAATTTTACCTAAGTGTTCTGCGGCCTTTTTTACTAACTCAATATCAAGATCACCTTCGAAAAAAATTATTGGCTTAAGTGATATTTGTGCAACCTTGGATTTTATCTTTCCTTCATGCCATAATCTGCCATATTTAACTGCTGTTTCAATAAATAGGTCCGACAGCTCTTGCAACAAAATTAAGTATTCATCAACGATGGCTGGGTCAATATATTCGAGCTTATCTTCTATACAATGAATATTATAATTAATTTGCTTTACATACCTATTGCTGCTATAATTACTGATTGGCATAAAAGGCATATATTCTTCATATTCTTCTAAGTGTTTATATTTTCTTCTTTTTGGATTTGTCTGAAAAGCTTTTGTTTTAGATTCAATTGAAGAATTGTATTTAACAAGCGCTTCTTCATTCCATTGATTTAATTCATTAATTAATAATTCTCTATTTAGCAATTGATTTATATAGTCTATATTCTCAGCAAGTTCTTCGAATAATCTATCAATTGTTTCTTGGCCAGTTGTATCAATAATTTGTAATAGCTCATTTTCAAAGCTTGGAATCCTGTCTTTATAAATTTCAATTGATCTATAAAAAAAACTATCCTTATAGTACTCTGAATTCTTATCTGCTTCAGCATACTCTTTTATTTTTTCGATTTCGAAAAATTCAATGAGATTATTGAAAGCAAGATTTCTAAAAGGGAATCTAATTGTATAATCCATTTATTACTTTATTAAACTATTGATTCTGATTGTACCCCATATTATACCCCAAAATAAAAAAGCCTTATAAATCATTGATTTATAAGGCCATAACATTTTTCTTGTGGAGGATAACGGAGTCGAACCGATGACCTCTTGCATGCCATGCAAGCGCTCTAGCCAGCTGAGCTAATCCCCCTTTGGGATGGCAAAGGTAAGGGTTAGAATAATATGTGGTACAAAAATTTCTGTACTCTTTTTCCTAAAAAATGGAAATATGCAAAAAGGTGGCGAAGAAAAAAAAGTAAGGCCCGAACAGGAACAGCAAATGCCGGGCATAGAAGAGAAAATGACACCTAAACCAGTGGCTGAGCGTGAAAAAAAGACGTATAAACTGGAAGGCAAGGTAGCACTCATCACCGGCGGCGATAGCGGCATTGGCCGTGCCGTGGCGCTCCTGTTTGCGCAGGAAGGTGCCGATGTGGCCATATCGTACCTGAACGAGCATAAAGATGCCGAAGAAGTAAAAAAAGGGGTGGAAGGCCACGGCCGCAAATGCCTGTTGCTGCCCGGCAACATACGCGAGACGGCTTATTGCCAGAAAATAGTGGATGATACTGTGAAAGAATTGGGACGGCTGGATATACTGGTAAACAATGCGGCTACGCAAACAGAGCAGGAAGGGCTCCAAAAAATTTCGGACGAGCAGCTGCTGGAAACTTACGAGACCAACATTTTTTCGATGTTTCGCATTACACGCGCCGCGCTGAAGCACCTGAAGGAAGGTTCATCCATCATCAACACCACATCGGTTACGGCCTACCGCGGCAGCGGCCACCTCATAGATTATGCGTCTACCAAAGGCGCCATTGTAGCCTTTACGCGCAGCCTGGCTCAAAACCTGGCCGAAAAGAAAATAAGGGTGAATGGCGTGGCACCCGGCCCCATCTGGACGCCGCTGATTGTAGCTTCGTTTGAAGGTGAAAAAGTAGCCACCTTTGGTTCTGATGTGCCGCTGAAGCGCGCCGGCGAGCCAGCCGAAGTGGCACCCTGCTACCTGTTTCTGGCATCGGACGATGCTTCTTACATGACCGGGCAGGTAATGCACCCCAACGGCGGCGAAATTGTAAACGGATAATTATTTTTAAAAGGAAAAAGAGACGTTTTGGGTTTAGTGGTAATAGTTAATGAAGTTGATTGGTTATAGCTCGAAACGTCTGTTTTTCCTTTTGATTTTAAAATTCACAATTTCACCGTTCCCGGATTGAATGAAAAACGTCTGTTTTTCCTTTTATAGCCATACTGGACCATTTGTCTGATAACTGCCGACTGTTGTCTGATCGCTTTCTAAACCGCTATTTTTCCTTTTAATGAAAACTTCCTGCCCCACACATTTGAACCAGTGGTTTACATTAAAATAAAATTAGAAAGTTAGCTGCAAAACCCGTCTGGCACAGTATTTCCACTGTTGTATTTAATTCTCTTAAGGGGTGGTTTATGTAAGTAAATCTGAGAACATACCCATAGCACCTGATCTGGGTAATGCCAGCGCAGGGACGAGAGAAAAAAGGTCTTGGTTTTAAACGATCAGGACCTTTTTTTATAACTGCAGGCCGCGCAGCACAAAAATGTTTTGCCGCGCCGTTACAAACAGGTCATTACCATCCTTACCGCCCCAGCAGCAGTTGGCCGGTTGGGTTTCCAGCTGTATTAGCGCCAGCCGCTTGCCTTGCGCATTTAATATCAAAATGCCTTCTTTGCTGCACAGGTACAGGTTGCCCTTTCGGTCGCATTTAATGCCATCGCTGTTCTCCTTGCACACTTCTCCTTTCAGCTGCAAAGTTTGGGTATCAAAAGCCAGCACGGATGCTTCAAAAGGTTTGGTAGAGCAGGTGTACAGCGTGCTGCCATCCGGCGACAGGCACACACCGTTGGGATATTTGTAGCCATCCCACAGCAAGTTCACCTCGCTGGCCCGCCAGGCATATACGCCGGCCAGCGGCTGCGCTGCCTCGGGCTGCAGCTGCGTATCTTTCAGTCCGTAGGGCGGGTCGCTAAAGAAAACAGTGCCGTCCTTGTGTGCAATAATATCGTTGGGGCTGTTAAAAGGCTTTCCGTTAAAACCACTGGTTAAAAAATTGAGGTCTTCGCCATTGTAGCTGGCTACGGCACCGTTGCCGTGCTGGCAAATCAGCAAGTTGCCATCTGCATCGTACGCCAATCCGTTGGAGCCGATCTGCTCGGCCAGCTCGCGGTCGGTAGGTACGGTGAGGCCGCTCTTGTCAAGATACACTTCGGGTTCGCCCGGCCCTTCTATTTTGTAAATCACATTGCGCGGAATATCAGAAAAAAGATAAAAGCCCTTGCTATTGCACACCGGCCCTTCAGAGAAGGCGCAGCCGCCAAACCATTTTTCTATTTCAAAACCGGTATTGATAACCTGCGCGGCGGCAGGCTGAAAAATGGTAACAGAAGGATTTTGCATGCAACTTATTTTACCTGCGCACAGGCATTATTAATTTTGTTTTTTTACAAATATTGAAAGGGAAATGGGACGTTTTTGATTTTACTTTAAAAAAGAAAACAGACGTTTTTAAAAATCATCAGCGCAACTGCCGGCGAATGTCATCCAGCGTTTGCATTACATCCAGGCTAAAATGGTGGCAATACAACTGCGATTCGATTACACCCTGCTCCACACATTCGTACACTTCGTCAAGTTCAAAATAAAGGCCCTGCCCTTCCCACTCACTTTTGTGCAGCACCTTGGTACCGTCAAAATAATCTACTTCTATGCCTTCGGGTTTTATGTTCCAGGGGTTTTTAATGTGGATGCTGCCTTTTTCGCCTATGATGATGGCGGTGGAATCGCCACGCACCAGCCTGTTGGTTTCTATAAAGCCGTACTGCCCGCTTTCGTAGGAAAGGAAGGCGGAAAAGAAATCATCCTGCCCTTCTTCGTTCAGCCGGCCGGTGGCCTGCACATAATCGGGCTTGCCCAAAAGTAGGGTGCACAGGAAAACAGGATAAATGCCCAGTTCGGCCAGTGCACCGCCACCGGGGTTAATGGTATCGCCTTCGCCGCCTTGCTTATAACTGAGTGATGCCTTTACCGAAACCACTTCGCCAATACCATCGTTGCCGATGATGGATAGCACTTTTTTTACCGTTGGCATAAAGCGTATCCACATAGCTTCCATCATAAAAGTGTGGTTGTGCTCAGAGATTCGCATCAGGTGCTCCAGTTCGTCGGTACTTTGGGCGATGGGCCGCTCGCACAGTACGGCCTTGCCCTGCAGCAGGCATTGTTTTACCTGTGCATAGTGCATAGTGTAGGGCGATGCTATGTACACGGCATCCACATCGCTTTGCAAAAACTTGTACAGGTCGGTATAGGTTTGCACACCCTCCTGCTGATGGCCGCGCTCTTCAATGCTTAGGCGCGCCGTCAGCCGGTGGGGATAATTTGCATATTGCAGATCATCAACAAATGCTTTTGCTTTTTCTATCGGGCCTATCAGGCCCCATTTCAGTTCATCCATCGTTTCCGATTCTATTTTTAAAACGTTTGTTTTCCCTTTTAATCAATCAGCGACTGCACCTTGTTCAGCACTTTTTCCAAATCAATGCCTTTGCCCATCACGCCTTTAAAAAGGTCGCCCTCTGCCTGCAGCCTTTCAAAGATATTATGAATGTGGTAGGTTCTGGCTGTTAATCCTTTCTTAACTTCATCCCAGTGCAGCGGCGCCGATACAGGCGCGCCTGGCTTGGGACGCAGTGAGTAGGGCGCGGCGGCGGTTTGTGTTTCTTTATTCTGCAAAAAATCGAGGTAGATTTTTCCTTTGCGCTTGGCAGGCGTACGTTCCATGCTGGTGATTTTCGGCAGCTCTTTTTGCGCCAGCGCCACCACCAGCTCGGCCAGTTGCTTGCTTTGTTCAAAACTATATTGTGCCCCCAACGGTATGTAAATGTGCATGCCCGTAGAGCCCGATGTTTTGGGATAGCTTTCTGCCCCAATGCTGTCCAATATTTGTTTTATCACCAGCGCGGTTTCCACTACCTGGTCGTACGTATTTTTAGTATCGGGGTCCAGGTCTATCAGGCACCAGTCAGGATTCAATACATGGGGCACGCGCGCATGCCAGGGATTTATTTCTATACAACCCAGGTTGGCCATGTACATTAAAGATGCTTCGCCATCACACACGAGGTACTGCACGTTTACATCAGTAGATTCGCTGAAGTCCTCGTGCTTTTGTATCCAGTCGGGCACTTTGCCTTCCACGTTTTTCTGGTAAAAATTGGGCGCGCCCACACCGTTGGGATGGCGGTTGAGCGAATGGGGCCGGTTCAATAAATAAGGCAAAATGTAAGGCGCTATTTTAAAGTAGTAATTGAGCGTTTCACCTTTGGTGATGCCTTCCTTTTTCCAGTACCATTTATCGAGGCTGGTAAGTTTTAGCTCATGGCCATCCAGTGTAACCATTTGTTCTTTTCCAGCTTTTAAATCCAGCTCTGTACCCGAAGTGGAAACGTCTCTTTTTCCTTTTGACTTATTTGGAACTTTGGTTTTTGCAGCTGCTTTTGTTGTTGCTTTTTTTGCTGCTTTTGAAGCCATTTTTTTAGCTGGCGCTTTCACTTTTTTATTGACGATGGCTGTCATGGCCGTTGTGTTTTCAATGGTTACTTCTGTTGCTTTTTTATCGTGCCGCAGGCCCATAAAAATGGGATGACGCGCAATAAGGTCTTTAGTCCATTCGGTAAATTTGATTTCGCAAACCAACTGTGGTTTTACCCAGGTTACGGGCATGTTCCCTTTCGGGCATTTTTTAAAAGGGCATTCTTTTATTACTAAAGGCTGCAGCCCATCGTAAATGCTTTTGAGGCTTTGCTTGTTGAAACCGCTGCCGGTATGACCAATATAAACCAATTCTTTACCCTGATACACACTCAACAGTAAGGCGCCAAAATACTGTCGTGTGTTGCGCGGCTGCGTAAAGCCGCAAATAATAACCTCCTGCCGGCGGATAGATTTAATTTTTACCCAGGCATCCGTACGGCTGTCGGCAATGTAAATACTATCTGCCCTTTTGGCCATCACACCTTCCAGACCCTGCTTCATGGCGGCATCAAAAAAAGCTTTTCCTTTTTCAACAACTTCATCGCTGTAGCGCACCATGGCATAGCCTTCGGGCAGCAAACGTCTCAAAATCCTTTTACGTTCTACCAGGGGCAGTTGCGTGAGGTCTTTACCATCCAGCCACAAAATATCGAACACGAAATACTGCAGCGCCGCCGCATTGTTTTGCCAGTTTTGCAACAGCTGAAAGTTGGCCAGTCCATTTTCATCTACGGCCACAATCTCACCATCCAGCACGGCGTTGATACCCAGGTTTTGCAGCGCTTCTTTTACCGGCCCGTACTTGTCTTTAAAAGGTTTTTTATTGCGCGAAATCAGTTCCACTTCTTTTTTACTGCAATATGCCAGCGCGCGGTAGCCATCCCATTTTATTTCAAAAATCCAGTCTTTGCTGTCGAAAGGTTTATCTACCAACGTAGCCAGCATGGGCTTGATGCCGGTGGGCATGGCCGCTTTATTGCCCGCAGCTTTTACACCTCTTGTTTCCTTTTTAATTGCAGCCGTTTTAATCGCTCCTTTTGCAGCAGTGACTTTACTTGTTTTAATAGTTTTTTTTGGCGTTTCCGGATGACTCAATTCAACACCATTTTGGCTTGCCATTTGGGCCAATGTTTTACCTGAAAGCACAGAAGTATCCTGTTCTGTTACATCATCCTCACTAGCCCAGTTATCTTTCTTTTTTACCAGCAGCCATTGCTTGCCTTCTTTGTCACGCTTTAGTTGAAAAAGCGCAAATGCGCCGTTCAATTTTTGGCCGTGTAAAATTATCTTTAAGCTGCCGGAGGCTAAATCCTGCAGCAACTTTTCTTCTTGTTTTTTTACACTCAACTCCTCACCACCGTACAACTCATACGTCCCCTCGTCCCATACGATAACAGTACCTGCACCATAGTTACCTTCGGGGATGGTGCCTTCAAAAGTGCGGTAATCAAAAGGGTGGTCTTCTACCTGCATGGCCAGCCGCTTATCGGCCGGGTTGAGCGAAGGCCCTTTGGGCACCGCCCAGCTTTTGAGAACGCCTTCCAGCTGCAGCCGAAAGTCGTAGTGCAGTGCCGATGCATCGTGTTTTTGCACTACAAAACGTAATGCCTTACCGGCCGCTTTGCTTTTTCCGGCAGGCTCAGGTGTTTGCGAAAAATCTCGTTTTTTATTGTACAACTGTAAACTCATGCGCGCGTTATCTGTTATACTATAAACTGTAAAACTTATGCCATTGATAAACAACAGGTACAGCAGGCCTGGATGGCACGACTTTGTTACTTTTTACTTTGCAATACTTCACCTCAAAAAAAAAATAACTATGCGTATGAAAGACGATAAAGAAAGAAAATTTCCGCTGCCGGGCGATGGCGCTTACACCAGCCGCGAAGAGTCGGGCGATTTTAGAAAACTTGAGCAGGATGACGATGTGGATGACGATGCGGATGATGTGAATTTTATGGACCTGCCACCGGGTGCGCCTGCAGATGGTGACGAAAACTACCAGGATGAAGGCGAAAAGCGCAGCCGCAAAGACTACCGCGAAGAAGACATGAAAGAAGATACCGACTTGTAAAACAGCGGGAGCAAGAAACATAAAAAAGCCTTTTGCAAAGGGCTTTTTTTATGCAGGTAATAATGTGTATGCAAAATGTAAAACGTCTGTTTTTCCTTTTAAACCGCGGATTAACAGGAATTAAATGGATTTTCAGGATTTTTAAAACGTGTCCTTTCCCTTTTAGTTGAATAGTAAACTTTCAGTACAAGTGTGCGAGGCAACTAAAGCTGAATAGAATTACAAAAGCCGGTAACCAAAAACGTCTCCTTTTCCTTTTGTGTTTTCAGTATTACTTTCTGGTTTTCACTTTTGACTTTTGCCTTCATACAAAACGTCTGTTTTTCCTTTTAGTCAAAAGGTGGCAACATTAATAATGGAGGATGAAGGATTGTAATTAAGCTACGCGCTTACCTTTATCTAGGCTTTTCTTAAGCATTTGCATCAGGTCTTTAACCGTAGCGGTTTTTTCTTCTTTGGGTTCGGCTATGCGAATGTTTTTACCGGCGGCTTTTGCCTTGATCACTTTTTTAATGGCCGCCATATAATCGTCTTTGAACGCTTCAGGCTCAAAGACGTCCGAAAGTTGCTCCACCAGCTTTAGCGCCAGTTCCAGTTCCTTGTCGGTTATTTTTTCTTTTTTGGGCAGGGTCACTTCAGGTGTGGCCTTCAGCTCATCCTGGTAGCGCATCTGGTTCAATATTAAAAGGCCGTTGTAGGGCCTGATAGCACATACATGTTCGCGGTTGCGCAGCATAAATTCGGCTAAGCCTGCCGAGTCTGATTTTTCGAGCGCCTGCAGCAGCAGGTGATACGATTTTTCAGCGCCTTTTGCCGGTACGATGTAGTAAGGTTTTTCAAAGTAAACAGGATCTATAGCTTCCGATTTTACAAATTGTACAATGTCGATGTTTTTACTTTTTTCCGGGCTGGCGGCTTCAAAGTCTTCATCCGTTATCACCACGTATTTGCCCTTGGTATACTGGTAGCCTTTTACAATATCCTTATAGTCTACCTCTTCGCGGGTTTGCGAGTCGATGCGGGCAAAACGAATGGGCGCCAGGTCTTCCTTATTCAGCATATCGAGGTCGAGCGATTCGGACTGAACCGCGCTGTGCAGCTTCACCGGTATGTTGATGAGCCCAAAGGATATGGAACCGGACCATATAGCGCGCATGGCTTTGTTTTACGATGCCTGAAAATAAGTGCTGGGGCGATAAGCCGAACTTTTGAACCAGGTAAAGATGTGGCCAAAAGTATTAGCCCATAAACCATTGCTGCTGCGTGCCGGCGTTTCCTGGTAATCCGCCTTCATCATTTTTACTTTTACCAGCACCATGTCGTCGGTAAGTGTGCCGGCCACTTCTTTGTTCGACAATACAAAAGCGTTCAGCTCCTCGGGGTCGGTAATTACCCAGGCTTTGCCCATAATTTGCAAAAAGCACTCTTTACCTTTCTTAAAATAATCGAGGCGAACGGGAAATTCGGTTTCAAACTCGCGGATGTCCTGCTTGGGCTTTTTTACAAAGAACCAAACATAGCCAAAGTCGTCAACCTTTAAAGTAGAAACGATGGTGGTAGGAAACTTTAAAACCGAATCGCTCAGGTTAAAAAGGATCGCACTTTTAATTTCCTGTATTTTCTCCTGCAGGAAATGTAGTTGTTGATTTGCTGCCATAAACTGTGTGTTTTGTTTTCGCATTCATTAGATACTACCGGTTATCTATCCAAAATAAATACCACAAAATTTAAACGAACAACTACCCCTGCAGCAGCATTCTCATGGGTAAAATAATCTACAGACACATGCGCTTAAAGCGGCTTTTGCTGGCACATTTTTTTGATGTACTAGCGCTTTATTCATTAATAAAAACAGGAACTATACTATGGCAAAGACGTCAAGAACAACGACTACAAAAAAAGCATCGGGCAGCGCCACCTTTAATGGTGAAGTAACAAAGCTGAAGGAATTGTTTATAGAAGAACTGCGTGATATTTACTGGGCCGAGAAGCACCTGGTAAAAGCATTGCCAAAAATGCGCAAAGCCTGCACCTCGCAGGAGCTGGCCAACGCTTTTCAAGATCACCTGGCTGTAACAGAAACTCAGGTAGGCCGCGTAGAGCAGGTGTTTGAACTGCTGGATATGGCGCCCCGCGCCAAGAAGTGCGAAGCCATGGAAGGACTGGTAAAAGAAGCACAAGGCGTAATAGAAGATACCGACACTGGCACCGCCACCCGCGATGTGGCCCTGATTATTGCCGCTCAAAAAGTAGAACACTACGAAATTGCCACCTATGGCAGCCTGGTGCAACTGGCCAAAACCATGGGCCGCGATGATATTGCCGACCTGATGCAGGCTACGCTGGACGAAGAAAAAGAAACCGACGTGCTGCTGACAGAACTGGCCGTAAGCGGCATCAACATCAACGCAGACAACGAGCCCGAAGAAGAGTAAACAAGTGCATTCAGGCGCAACTGAAATGACAATGGAAAAAGTCAGACTGATAAATTGGTCTGGCTTTTTCTTTATACTAACTGAGGTTAAAAGGATTTTCAGACGTTTTAAGCAAAAAGCCATGGAGCAGGACCTGCAGTTGTCGCACAAGGAATTTTTAAAAATCAACAAAGATTACATCAAAGCCGCACACGTGGCCGACCTGGTGTACGTGAGCGATAGGGACAAAGGAATTATCCGCGAAAAAAAAGGGGATGGTTTTATTTACCTTTTCGGCGATAAAAAAGTAGAAAGCGAAGGGGAGCTGGAGCGCATAAAAAAACTGGCTATTCCGCCGGCGTGGACGAACGTGTGGATCTGTAAAAACGCAGCTGGTCATATACAGGCTACGGGTTACGATGTGCGGGGCCGCAAGCAGTACCGCTACCATACGCAATGGCATATGCTTCGCAACCAAACCAAATTTCATCACCTGTACGAGTTTGGAAAACTGCTGCCATCATTACGCTTAAAGTTGGAAGAAGACCTGGCGCGCAAAGAGTTGTGCGAGGAAAAAGTACTGGCCACCGTGGTGAGCCTGATGGAGCGCACTTACATCCGCATTGGCAACAACGATTACGAAAAACTTTATGGTTCCTATGGCCTTACCACGCTCAAAGACAAGCATGTAAAAGTTGCCGGCGACAAGCTGGTTTTTTCTTTTAAAGGCAAAAAAGGCATTGACCACGATATAACTTTAAAGAACCGAAAACTGGCGCGCACCGTGCAGGCCTGCCGCGATATTCCAGGAAAAGAATTGTTTCAGTATTACGATGCGGATGGAACCAAAAAACCGATTGACTCCGGCATGGTTAACCGGTACATCAAAGAAGCCAGTGGCGGTGACTTCAGCGCCAAAGATTTTAGAACCTGGGCCGGCACGCTCAACATTATTGAAGCCTTTAAATTATTGGGGCCATCCGAAACAGAAGCTGATACCAAAAAGAATATTCTGGCGGCGCTCGACGAAGTGAGCAAAAAACTGGGGAATACACGCACCGTTTGCAAAAAATACTACGTGCACCCGGGCATTATTGAGCTGTACGAAAAAAATACTTTGCACAAATACCTGCAGGAGCTGGATGAAATTGAAAAGCCCGACAACCTTACCGGCCTTACATCGGCTGAAAGAGTGCTGATGAAAATTCTGGCCAAGCTGGTGTAGTGAAATTGGTTTAATCTGTGAATTGGTAAAACGTCTCATTTTCCTTTTAAACCGCGGATTGCGCAGATTTTGAAATACAGAATTTCGCGGATAGGCCGTTGAAACTAAAAAGCGTCTTTCGATAGTAAACGTCTCTTTTTCCTTTTAGCTTTATTACCTGAACATTGAACATTTTCTCATTCAGCATTCACAACTTCACTTTATCATTCCTTGTTCCTTGGCCCTTGTTCGATATTCAAAAACGTCTCTTTTTCCTTTTAAGCTTTCTTCATTTTTTCGTTTTAAATAAAAAAAACGTCTCTTTTTCCTTTTGCGTTCTATAAAAGGGAAAAGAGACGTTTTGAAATTGATTCCAGTTCTGTTTATAATTCCATGCTGTTAGATGCTCCGCTTGCTGCTGGCGCGGCCGCCTTTGCTAGCTACTGCTTTTTTAGTAGCACTGCTGGCCGATGCCAATCCTCTTTTGGTAGTGCCGCGTTTAGCAGCTCCTTTTTTAGCAGCGGTCTTTGTTCCGGTTTTGCTGCCGGCGCGCGCTGTTGTTTTTTTAGCGGCTGTTTTGCGTCCTGCTTTGCTGCCCGCTTTCGAAGCGGTTTTTTTAGCTGCCGTTCTGCCGCCTGATTTGGAAGCACTTTTTTTAGCCGGCACTTTGGAGCCGCTTTCCCGTGCTTCTGACAGGCCAATGGCAATGGCCTGCTTGCGCGAGGTTACTTTTTTGCCGCTGCGGCCGCTTTTCAACTTTCCTTCTTTCATTTCGTGCATGGCTTCTTTTACCTTGTTGCCCGCACCTTTCGAATAGTTTGCCATAACATTTATTTAAGGATTAGTAATCATTATAATACTCAACTAACGGACCAGAAATAGCATTTCTTCCTCTTTTTGCCCCTTGCAGCGGTATGGTTTTTTTGTACCTGGGTGTACAAACT
>CBDTUH010000001.1:0-47781 GCA_965363375.1 uncultured bacterium | reverse complement strand
TTAATATAAATTACAAATTCAACTATGGTATCAAGTCCAGTAGTTTCGGGGTTGTTGATGTAATTCAACCCGCCGATCATGATGGTCAGCAGCGTGCTGAGGCCTATAAAAAGCGACATGGAAGGAAAATAAAGCGCCTCTACTTTAGCCAGCGAGGTAGCTTCTTTTTTATATTGCTCGCTATTTTTCTCAAAATGTTCCTGCATGGCCCGCTCCTGCACAAATGATTTGATAACCCGAATACCGGCATACGATTGCTGCGCATTTACCGTAAGGTTCGATAAAGTTGCCTGTAACGATTCGCTCTTGCGGTTGATGATGGTATTGACATAATAGATGGTAAAGGCTAAAATGGGCAGCGGCGACAGCACATAAAGCGTAAGCTCGGGGCTGCGTTTGTACATAAAAAAAACGCTCAGCGAAATAAGCGCCACCAGGTTAATAAAATACATAATGGCCGGCCCTGTAAACATGCGCACGCGGCTAACATCTTCCGCAATGCGGCTCATCAAGTCGCCGGTGCTGTTTATTTTGTAAAAAGCGGTATCCAGCTTTTGATAATGCTGAAACACTTCGTTCTTTTGGTCGTACTCAATGTGGCGACTCATTACAATAATGGTTTGCCGCATAAAGAACATAAAGATGCCCCGCAATAAGGCCAGTACCAAAATGGTAATACCGGCAATGGCCACTACAGTACTTACCGACCAGGTTTGGCTGTTGATATAATTGATAAATTGCTGCACCAGCACATCATACTCGGGAGCTTTTTTTGCAGGCGTGTTGCCTTGCATGTTCAGCGACCGCTGAACATATTCAATAATAAAACCGGTTACCTGCGGCGCCAGCACGCCAAAATAATTGGAAACCAGTATAAAAAAGATACCTAAGCCGAGCCTGCCTTTGTACTTCCAGAAAAATTTATTCAGATGTTTTAAATGCTTCAATCCTTTTCTTTGGTTCAAAGGTATAAAATGAGGCTGCAAAGTGCTTATCAAATAAACACTTTGCAGCTTTAATTAAATCATAAAATGTACTGAAATGTAATGCCGTTCAAAAGGAAAATCAGACGTTTTTAGAAATGTAAAAATTTAAAATTCAAATTGCAAAAAACTGACTGCTGAATGAAAAAGGAAAAACAGACGTTTTGCCATTCATCAATTACATCCAATACCACTAAACCAAAAGAGAAAAGAGACGTTTTGCTAATTTAGTATCAGCACCAGGTCGTCGGCCTTTACCATGGTACCGCTTGTCAGCATCAGCTTTTCAATAGCACCGCTTTTATTAGCTGTAATCGTCGTTTCCATTTTCATAGCCTCAATTACAAAAAGTGGTTGGTTGTGCTTCACTGTATCTCCTTCCTTTACCAGCAGCTGCGATAGCTTACCTTGCAATGGTGCGGCCACGTGCGCACTGTTGGTTTTGTCTGCTTTTACATTTTCGCGGCTGGAAATTTTTACTGACTGATCCTGAATTTCAATGATCCTGGTCTGACCATTCAGGCGCATGAATACTTTTCTGCGGCCTTTATCATCGGGTTCGGTAAAGGTGAGCAAACGTGCCAAAATGCTTTTACCCTTATCAATCTCAATTAAAATTTCTTCATCGTCTTTCAGGCCGTAAAAAAAATTAGGTGTGGGTATGAACATGACGTCACCGTACAATTTCACCTTGTTATAATATTCCTCAAACACCTTTGGATAAAGCAGGTAAGAAAGCAGGTCATTAAAGGTGAGATCTTTGTCGAATTTCTGTTGAAACGTTTCCAGTTCCTTTTCAAAATCAATTGGCTTTAGGTGCACATTGGGCCGGTCGGTAAAAGGCTGAATGTCTTTTAAAATGATTTTTTGCAATTTGGGGTCAAAGCCACCAACAGGCTGGCCAATATCGCCCTTAAAGAAAGAAACTACCGATTCAGGGAAAGACAGATTCTCCCCTTTCTGAAGTACATCATCTTTCGTTAAATTGTTGGTAACCATAAACAGCGCCATATCGCCCACTACTTTTGAACTGGGAGTTACCTTTACAATGTCGCCAAAAAGCTCGTTTACATCAGCATAGGCTTTTTTGATGTCTTCCATCTTGTTACCCAGCCCTAATGATGCAGCTTGTGGTTTTAAATTGGAGTATTGACCGCCCGGAATTTCATGCCGGTACACTTCAGCGCTGCTCGCTTTGAGGCCGCTTTCAAAGGGATAATAATATTCGCGTACGGCTTCCCAATATGTGGCATGCTGGTGCAACAGGTTCAGGTCATAAGGCAGTTCCCTTTCGTGAAACTGCATCATTTCGGCAATGGCATTGAAAGAAGGCTGAGAAGTAAGCCCCGATACCGCGCCCATGCAGCAGTCGATAGCATCTACACCTGCTTCAATGGCTTTGAGGTACATGGCGCTTTGCAGCGAGGATGTGTCGTGTGTGTGCAGGTGTATGGGAATGTTGACAGTGGCTTTCAATTCGCTCACCAGTTCATAAGCTGCCCAGGGTTTTAGCAGGCCGCTCATGTCTTTTATAGCCAGCATATGTGCACCGCTGTTTTCAATGTCTTTAGCAAATTGTTTATAATACTGCAGGTTGTACTTGGTGCGTTTTGGGTTTTGAATATCACCAGTGTAGCAAATGGCTACTTCGGCAATGCCTCCTGTTTTTTGGCGTACTGCCTGAATGCTTTTTTCCATGTTGGGCATCCAGTTCAGCGAGTCGAATATGCGGAAAATATCCACGCCAGCCTCCCAGCTTTTTTCAATAAATGACTCCACCAAATTATCAGGATAGGCCTTGTAGCCCACGGCATTGGCGCCGCGCAGTAGCATTTGCAATAAAATATTAGGCACCGCCTTTCGTATTAACTGCAGTCGTTTCCAGGGGTCTTCGTACAAAAAGCGCATGCAAACATCGAAGGTAGCGCCGCCCCACACCTCCATGCTAAAGGTTTGCGGAAAAGATTGTGCAAATGCAGAAGCCACCTTTAGCATATCTACCGTGCGCATGCGCGTGGCCAACAGCGACTGGTGCGCATCGCGAAAGGTAGTGTCGGTATAATGAATGCTTTTTTCGTTTTTCAACCACTGGCAAACCGCTTCCGGGCCTTTTTCATCGAGCAGCTGCTTGGTGCCGGCAGGTATTGGCTTGTTTGGATGATAAGGCGGGATGAGTGGCTTTTCAAAAACCTTTGTGCCATCTTTTACCTTCACATCGGGATGGCCATTGATGCTAATTTCCGCCAGATAAGTTAGAATTTTAGTGCCGCGGTCTTGCGCTGTGTTGTAGGTAATAATTTCAGGATGTTGTTGTAGAAAATTGACAGTGGCATTGCCGGCAATAAATTCTGGGTGCCTGATAATATTCAATAAAAAACGGATGTTGGTTTCCACACCGCGAATGCGAAATTCCATCAGGGCGCGCTTTAGCTTGCGCACGGCATCGATAACTGTGCTGGAGTGTGCTGTTACTTTTACCAGCAGCGAATCAAAGAAAGGAGAGATTTTAACGCCGTTGTACACGCTGCCTTCATCCAGCCTAATGCCAAATCCTTCCGCACTGCGGTAAGCCAGTACGGTTCCGTAATCGGGCATAAAATCAGCCTCAGGATTTTC
This sequence comes from uncultured bacterium, assembly GCA_965363375.1. Taxonomy (GTDB): domain Bacteria; phylum Bacteroidota; class Bacteroidia; order Chitinophagales; family Chitinophagaceae; genus Flavisolibacter. Next base: position 44,182 of record CBDTUH010000001.1, on the reverse strand, counting down.
GGTGGTGATGCGGCATTGAATGGCATAACCATTCATTTTAATATCTGCCTGCTGCGGCAAACCTATTTCCTTGCTATAAAGTTCAAAGCCTTCTGCAATGTGTATCTGCGTTTTTACCAGGTCAATGCCGGTTATCATTTCCGTAACGGTGTGCTCTACCTGTATGCGCGGATTTACTTCTATAAAGTATACCTTGTTGTCTTTGTCTACCAGAAATTCAACGGTGCCAACGTTGTTATAGTTTACGGCACGGCATATGGCGGTGGCATATTCATACACCTGGTCTTTCACCGTTTGATGCAGGCTAAATGCCGGTGCTACTTCTACAATTTTTTGAAAGCGGCGCTGCAGGCTGCAATCGCGCTCAAAAAGATGCATCACGTTGCCGTGCCGGTCGGCCACAATCTGCACTTCAATATGCTTGGGCTGGTCAATAAACTTTTCAAAGAAAACTGTGTCGTCGCCAAAAGCGTTTTTGGCTTCGCGGCGGGCTTCGTTAAAATTTTTCTCCAGTTCCTCTTCGGACCTGATTACGCGCATGCCGCGGCCACCCCCGCCTGCTGCCGCTTTCAGCATGACAGGCAAACCTATACGCCGGGCTTCTTCCAAGGCTACTTCAAATGAGTTAAGAGGCTGCTGGCTGCTTTCTATGAGGGGTACCTGGCATTGCTTGGCAATTTGCTTGGCCAATACTTTATCGCCCAACTGCTGCATCACCTCCGGGTCCGGGCCCACAAAAATGATCCCGTGCTGCCGGCACAATCGCGCAAACTCAAAATTTTCTGATAAAAAGCCATAGCCGGGATGAATGGCTTCGGCACCGCATCTTTTGGCTACTTGAATGATGGCTTCTGCATCGAGGTAAGGTTTCAGCGGATCGTCTTCGGCACCTATCTGATAAGCTTCGTCGGCTTTGTAGCGGTGTAAGGAATAACGGTCTTCGTACGTAAAAATGGCAACGGTCTTGATTTCTAGCTCGCTGCAGGCGCGGAGTATGCGTATGGCAATTTCTCCCCTGTTAGCTACTAGTAGCTTGGTGATTTTTTTGGAAGTCATTAAGAGCAATCGTTAGTAAGTAAAAAAGATGTGTATGATTTATTTAAAAATTATACCACATCCAAAATTTCGAATGACAAGCTAGCACATAAAAATTAATAAAGGAAAAGGGTGGAAAAAAACTGGAAAAGTTCTTTCGGTCAATTTACCTGATAAAAGTCAGCAAACAACAAAGTGCTAAATCATGTTTTGCCGGTTTTACCACTTCTATCTTTGTGTTCTACAAAATTTCTCATGTGTGTTTGCCCTGATGTCTTTACACCGGGGCTTTTTTTATTGCTACAACGTTTAGCCTTCAAAAACACATAGCCATTTATCCTTATCTCAAAAAGAAAATAAGACGTTTTTTACCAATTTTAAAATAAACAGAGAATCAACCGGTAGAAATTTAAAAGGAAAAAGAGACGTTTTAAATTTTGTATAATTTGCAACGTCTCTTTCTTTACATTGATAGTTATAAAACGTCCGTTTTTCCTTTTGTATTTTGTTTCAGCTATTTAAATGATGCAGTAAAATTCAATATGTATCAAAAGGGAAAAGAGACGTTTTAGCGCAAAGGAAATTTTTTAAAAAGATAAGGAGTGTCTCATTTTTTTATTGATATTTGTAACGCTTACATGAATTGACTGCTAGCCTCCGCAAGGGGGCTTTTTTTATAGTTATAAGTGGCTTGCAACAAAAAAACCTTGCAATAGCTTGCAAGGTTTCCAGTATTATTTATTCTAACAAATGTCTATCAGACAGCAATGCTTTGCCCGTCTTCCAGCCTTATGTTTTCGAATGCTTCTTTTTCGATAAGCTTGGTACGATCGAGTTTTTCATACCTGGAATTGTTGCTGATATACTCCGGTACAATATCTTTCATTTTCTTCACTAGGATGTCATTGTCATCGTGGCTGCTCAGAAAAATGAGTTCGTCAATATCGTGCGATACTTTTTCGTAAGGATGATTGATTACCTTGGCGATCTTGATTTTTTCGTGATGCGTCGGTAATGTTTTTTCTGCCTCGTTCAGCAATTCTTCATACAGTTTTTCGCCGGGTCTGAGACCTGTGTATGTAACTTTAATATCCACATCCGGCACCAGGCCAGCCAGGGTAATCATTTGTTTGGCCAGGGCTGCAATTTTCACCGGTTTGCCCATATCAAACACATAAATTTCACCACCTACGCCCATCGTTCCTGCTTCTAATACCAGCTGCACTGCCTCCGGAATGGTCATAAAATAACGAGTGATTTCCGGGTGTGTAACCGTTATTGGGCCACCTTTTTGTATCTGCGAACGGAATCTTGGAATGACAGAACCGTTTGAATCGAGCACATTACCAAAACGGGTAGTTATAAATCTTGTTTTGGCTTTTATGTTATAAGTTTTAATTTCCTTTCTGTCGATATAATCCAGGTTGTAAAAATCAAACAGCGTATTGTCGTTATCATTCAGCGACTGGATGTACATTTCGGCAATGCGTTTGGATGTACCCATTACGTTGGTGGGGTTCACAGCCTTGTCAGTAGAAATCATTACAAATTTCTCTACTTCAAACAGCACGGAAAGGTCCGCAATGTTCTTTGTACCCATTACATTCGTTTGAATGGCTTCCGACGGGTTGTTTTCCATCATGGGCACATGCTTGTAGGCAGCGGCATGAAACACATATTGGGGCTTGTATTCTTTAAACAACAGGTGCATGCGCTTCAGGTTCTGAATATTGCCAATAAAGATCTCGATTTTGGCAAGCGGAAACTTTTCTTCTACTTCCAACTGAATTTCGTGCAGGAAAGATTCAGCCTGGTCGCAAAGAATCACCATTTCAGGTTCGTACTTCAGCACCTGGCGAACAATTTCTGACCCGATGGAGCCCGCAGCACCGGTTATTAAGATCCGTTTGCCGGAAAGGTCTTCGGAAATAGACTGGTTATCTATTACAATAGGTTCTCTTTGCAGCAGATCTTCAATATTCAGGTCTTTTATTTGTTTCAGGCTTAATTTGCCATACACCCATTGGTCGGAAGGCGGAACGGTTACTACCTTGATTCCCATTTTAAGGCATTGCTCAATAATGGCTTTTTTTTGTTTTTGCCCCAGGTCCTCGTTTTCGATGATCAGCTTTTGCAGATTAAATTTTTCTTTCAGGTTTTCGAGGTCGCTGATATGGTAAACTTTTTTCTGCTCGATTGATGCATTTACTTTTTTACTATTGGCCTCAATAAAACCCAATATGGAAAAGGCGTCCATCTTTGTTGCCTCAATAGCTCTTTTAATGAGAATGGCCCTGTTATCCGAACCGTAAATCAGAACACACTCCTTGTTGGGATTGGATGTTCGGCGCGCAAAATGGAAAATTTCCTTAACCGTAGTGCGCAGCATGATTAATAATGAAGTTGTTATAAAAAAATTGATGCCCAGCACCTTCAATAAAGGCAAAGAATCAAAATTAAAAAACGGCTCTATACCGAATTTTATGATGATGGGATATAAAGCAGTGGTAATTAAAACGGCGGAAAAAATTCGCAGTATATCCAATGTATTGGAGTAGCGAATAAGGCCGGTATGAATGCGCATACCATAAAAAACGGCTACTACCAACGCACAATAGACACCTGTATACAGAAAGAAGTGCCCCCTGTAAATTTCAGCGAATTCAAATTGTTTTAAAATAAAATAAGATAAGGTAAAAGACCAACTGGCGACAATAAAGTCGATTAGCTGGATAACCCACCTTGGTACAGATCCGGAAGAAAGTAAAAACATTTTCATAGCAAAAAATTAGGTAACGCTAAATTTAAATTTGGCGGCACAGGTATTTGGAAATGCTATGGCTTTATAATGGATTGGAATCCCGCTTAGGGGGAAATGCAGGTTTTATAAAAGGATTGGATCAGGCATGCTCTCATTATATAGAACACATTATATTTACAAGAGCATTGCTCTATGAAGTTGAAATTGAACCAAATATGGATTTTTCAGGAAGGTTAAACCAGCGGGTAAATGCTTGATTTAAGGTTGATTCGCTGGTCTTTTAAAGGAAGGAGGATGGGATTATACTTCAAATATAGGGATTAAATTACTTTTCAAAATAGTAAAAACCCGTTTTATTTATGCTTGTTAGGTAATCAAAAAGTAGGCCAGTTCAAATATTTTATATTTTTTTGACTATTTACACATTTTAGTATTTAAAAAAAGAGCTGGATTAATTCTTGCAAGCATCAATCAAACTTTTTTATTTACGTTTAGTTTTCTAATTTTATTTTTAGTCTATCATCCTGTAGCTGCTACCTGAACTTTCACTTTTGTAATCCGTAAAAATGAATTATAAATCTTTTGCAGATTTAAGCACTGATATTAAGTCAAACCTTCATAAAATTCCTAAAGATGTTAGTTTAGTAGTCGGCATTCCCAGAAGCGGTTTGCTGGCCGCAAACTTTATCTCGGTATACCTAAACCTTCCTTTAACAGATATTGATAGTTTTATACAAGGTAAAATTGTAGCTCCCAGTTTACACAAAAACCTACGGCAGGATGATGCTTATAAAGGAAAAATATTGGTTGTAGATGATAGTGTGGCCACTGGCAAAGCGATAGTTGATGCCAGGCAGAAACTGGAAGCTTTGGTTAAGGATAAGCATTACCAACTTATTTATTGTTGTATATATGCTGAACCAGGCCGTAAAGAAATGGTTGATATTCCATTGATGTTACTGGACAGGCCACGGCTATTTGAATGGAATATTTTCCACAATTCTATTTTAGGAAAAGCATGTGTGGAATTGGAAGGGGTATTGTGCCAGCCTTATAACCAAACAGAAAATAAAGAGTGGAACTTTGATGAGTATATATCCAAAGTGCAGCCCAATTTTATTCCTAAATCAAATATTGCGGTAGTAACCACCACCAGGCCTGAAAAATACAGAGAGAAAACGGAACAATGGCTAAATGACAATGGTATAAAATATACGGAGTTGTTGATGGCAATACAGAATGAAGCTGATTCTGTAAGGTTCAAAGCTCTAATATATAAAAGGAGAAAAAAGCTGGAATTGTTTTTAGAAGGTAGTAAAGTAGCGGCTCAACGAATTTTTGAGATAACAGGCAAAGATGTCTATTGTTTAGAGTCCAATGAAATGCTTACAAAAATGACCTACAAAAAACTTTCCTTTAAAATAAAAAGGCAGTCTATTTATTTTTTCAGGGATTTTAAAAAATCAGTTTTGAAACCTTCTTAATTAAAAAGCCGCCATAAAGGCGGCTTTTTAATTGAAATTATTACATTTTGATAAGCGTCATTGTCTTCTTTTGAAAACCCTGCTCTGCCACACCAAAGTAAGTTCCTCTTTTTAAATTATTGGGTATTGTGATTGTGGCACCACTTTTTACATTTTTCATAACGCCTACTTCTTTTCCCCAGCGATCGAATAAACGTAAAGTGATAGGTTTGTCACTGTTGCTATTCATGTGTACCTTAAATACACTTGTAGAGGGATTGGGCGACACACTTACATTTAGGGATGTGGTTTTATTGGATTCTTCTGTTAAATTGGAATCGTTCAGTCCGCCACCTTTTGGGAGAACTGTAATTACCACTTCATCCGATACTTTTTGCCCACTACTATCTCCTACTAATAATGTAATTACATAAGTTCCAACCTGAAGTTGATTGATGACCGTAGTAGCTGCATTAGGGTTGACGATTTTATATTTTGACGGTCCGCTTTTTTTGGTCCATTGATACAAAGTAATTGCGCCACCAGAACCTGGTTTACCTATACCCCTTAATCTAACATTATTGGTTGGCAGTGTGATTTCAATGTCATTTCCAGCTTGTACTTTTGGTAATTCAACTTTCTCCTGCTTGGGCTTAACAGATATATTTATTTCATCTGTTGAAACAGCGCCTTTATCATCTTTAACTTCTAAACGAAAGGTGTAATTACCTTTAACGAGGTTAGACACTACAGTTGAGGCCGCAGCTGCATTTTCAATGGAGTACGACGCCGGTCCACTAACTTTCGTCCATTTGAATGAAGTTATTGTACCATCCGGGTCAGTTGATGCAAATGCATCTAATTTTGCTTTATCTGTAGGCAGATGGATTGAATAGTCATCACCGGCCAATGCTACCGGTGGCTGATTAACAGCTGCAGGGTTTACCGTTATTGCGATACTGTCTGATGCGGTCTTTCCATTATCATCAGTTATTTGTAGTTTGAACACATAGGTTCCTTCTACCAGGTTACTCAATGTTGTTTTTGCGGAAGAGGCACTGCTTAGCGTAAATTGCGTAGGGCCGCTTACTTTTGACCATTTATAAGAATTAATTTTTCCTACAGCAATTGAAGAACTACTGCCATCCAGGGTAAAACTATTATTGGGTAATTTCAAAGTTACATCACTTCCAGCTTCAGCTACAAGGCCATTCTTAGTTTCTGTTGAAGCCGCATTTACAGTTACTTTTACCTCATCGCTGGTTATAGAACCTTTATTGTCTTTTACTTCAAGGTTAAAAATATATTCACCCTCTACTAGGTTTTTTACTTTTGTTGATGCTATAGATGCATTTTCAATTACATAGCTATCCGGACCGCTGATTTTTGTCCATTTATAGGTTGTGATTTTTCCATCGCTATCTAATGATTGTTGGCCATCCAACATTACAGAATTATTGGGTAACGTTATGGAAACGTCATCACCTGCTTTGGCGATAGGCGCAATATTATCTGACGGTTTTTCAATTATCGGATCTGTAACAACGGCGTTGGAAGGATAGAGCTGACATTGAGGAATAATTTCAAATTGTGACATGGAAATACTTTTCCATGAAAGCAAGCAACCTCTGTATCCACCTCTGTTGCAATGCTCTAATACAATGTCATAGGACTTGCCGGCTTCTAACTTGATTGACTTAGAAATTAATGCAAAACGATCATTGATATTAAAAGGTTCTGCGTCCCATTGGTCAATAATCAATTCTCCATTAACAGTCAATTTAATACCACCGGCTGAGTTGCAACGAAAAATATAATCTTCAGAATACTGTGCCATTAACTTACCGCTCCATCTTACAGCATATCTATCGCTATTTAGTTTATGATGGAACATTTCAGGATGGTCTGACCCTAATGTAGACCATTCATTGAAAGCAATAATAGAATCTACCCTTTTTACCACTTTTTTTGATTCTTCGAAATCAATGGTACCATTAAAATATTCACCGGTCAAGCCATCACCTTTTCCCCATACTTTGGCTGTAAAAGCAGCGATATTTGATACCACCATTTTACCATTACTCATATCAGGCGTACCAACTTTCTCTATTTTAATTACTTGCCCTGACTTTGGTTGAATTCGGATCCTTGTACCATTTTCAACATCTTGATGTACTATCGGTAATTTATTTCCAAGGTCACAATGAATCAAATCATACTTTTTGATCTTTACCACTTCAATAGTTGAGCCATCAGAGTTAGTTGGCTTGGCAGATTCAAATTTTATAGGTGCTACTGTGTAGTTTTTGAAAGTGCAGTAATAGAACTTATTTGTTTGCTCATCCCATGATTCAATTGGAGAATCAGAGTACTCCATTGAAAAGTCTTGTCCGGCTGCATCGAAAACAACATGTTCAAACCTCACGCCGCTTGTTTGCGATGAAGTTGCTTTTCCTTTGAATAAAGAGTTATAATGGTAGCCATACTTATAGGTATAACTATTCATATACGCACCATGGAAAGCAGCAATCATATTATTGTAGGAACAATAATTCTCAATAACATGATTTTTGTGTGTATTTTGCCATACCCTTAATCCGTTATAATTGCTATGTGAAAGGTTATTTTTAAATATCCAAATGCCTTCATTGTTCGCCTCCCAGAAAAATGCCCCGGAATTGTTAGGGCTGCCACCTTCTCTGCCTAAAGCTGCACTAACACATACACAGTTTATACAGCTATTTTCATCACCTATACCTAAGAAAAATCCCGAACGTGTACCTAATGCAGCTAAGCAACCATGGTATACTGTATAGTGAGTAACATCTCGTTCATCCCACCAATAGGCTTCCTGAAGGCAATTAAAAGCCACACAATTGATAAATGTAATACCATGGCTTCCATGTGGAACAAAACAGTGACTTCCCTGATCATAAGCTACGCAATCTTCAACAATTGATCCTATTGAGCCATTCATGCAATGATGAAAGTGAAGCGCATAACGACCGATATTTTCAGTTTTTGGTCCCAGGAATCTTAATGCTACATTCTTTATTATTTGAGGAACTGAAGATTTGATGAAAACGTGGGCTTTGCCGTTTTCGGTACCTTCAATTCTGACATTCCGACTTAAGTTGAGAACTTCGGCTGTCCAAGACTTGTCGCTACCTGCTGGCTCTACTTTTAAATGATCGAACTCTAGGCTTTTATTAAAAGTAACAGCATTGCTTGATAAATCTGTAATATTTACTCTTTCAAAAAGAGGTATTGTGCGTTCCCTGCCGTAATCTGTTACGCTTTGGGTAGGACAAATTACAATTTCATCTCCAGTTGCCCAGCCTTTAGGATTTGATTTTAGTGATATTGCGGTACTTCCTTTACTAACGCTTCCGGATAAATTAGTCCAGGATTGCTTTGGAGTTCCAATTAAATTCAGTTTTCCAGAGTTGGTAACCCAAAGCCCAATATCAGTAGCCAAAACCATATGACCGCCACCTACAACTTTGCTTTCATCAATATTTGTAAACTGAATCAGGTGATTTACGGATGCAGATGAAGGAGTCATTTCAAGCAGACCATTTACAACAATATTTTTTGTCGATTGTATAGAAGCACTTTGGTTGTCACTGAACTTAAGTGTAGCACCCGCTTCAATATTCAATCCTGCAATTTCTGCGTCAATATCACATATAACTGAATGTCCTGAAACAATAAGAGGCGTATCCGTATTCCCTGGCACTTTGCCTCCCCATGTAGAGGGGTCTGACCAATTTCCGGATTTTTTAGTAGTAACGGTACCAAAAAGGGTCAAAGTTTGATTGGGGCCACATCCAATAGCAGTCGATAAAATTGAATCATTCTTTGCTTTGGTAACAGAGGTCAAGAACAATCCAGTTGCAGTCAAAGAAGTGTTCCGGATGAACCTTCTCCTGGTGTTGGTTTTCATGATAAGAAATTGGTGGTTTATAAGGTTTTCAAAAAAATTGGATTCCGTTGCGGAATTTCCGCCACTTTAACAATATTAATGCCGCATTTCCAAAAAATTTAATTCTGGTGATAAAATGTGGTGCTAGTTGTCCTATTTTTTTTAAAACTTAGTATTTCTACTTATCCGATAATTATTCCATTAAATGATATTAGAATATTGTGCCAATTAAAAAGGCAGCCTGAAATTTTTTGACTGCCTTTTTAAATAATTAAAGAATTTTTTAATATATAAATATTATTCAATACCTATATTGCATAATGGATAGTAAGAATTGACTTTACTAATATAAATTATGACTTAGTATAGTACAGATGAGAAAAAGGATTAGCACAAGGCCTATTGTATGCATCGTATAAACCTATGTATTTGATGGTTTTCGATTCATTCATTTGGCTCGTAAAAAAATCACTGGCCAATAAGAAAGTAGTAGTTATCAAGTTTGAAGATTGCTCTTTTTCTACACTACCCGGAAAAAGATACTCCGAGCCAATTCTTGCCCTCATCTTTTTTGATCTGCCGAATGAATAGCTATTAATTTTTTTTGTAAAGTCCTCAGTGAATTTAATTACACCCTCCTTATCTAATTTTAAATAGTCCAGTTCTCGATATAAAATTGCTGAAATAGCATTTTTTAAGAAAGCATCAGAATTAAACGTAAAAGATGGTAAAGCAACAGCAGCGGACCCAAGGCCAACTAATGTGATAAATTTTCTTCTTTTCATTTTAAAAACTTTTATCGGCTGCGTATAAGGATAATGCTGACAAAGTAAGGGTTGGGTTAGCTGGTGCATAAGTACTAAAACTACCACTACCCAATACAAACAAGTTTCTGTATTTGTGATGAATCAAGTTTTTGTCGACAACGCCTTCTGAGATATCTAAGCTCATTCTGGTGGTACCAATAATATGCGATTCCGTATCAAATGGCTTTTGATATTCTATTTTCTCAACAGGCAGGCATGAAAGCAATTCCGGAAGCTTTTGTTTCATTCTTTCAATTCCTCTTTTAGTATAATCAGAATGATCTACAAAATGAACTTCAGGTTTTGTTTTATCATTTGTAACATTTACATAATTCCTGTCTTCTGGCAAGTCTTCAAAAACCATCCTGAAATGTGCGATATGCCTGTACTTTCCTCTTTCCATTCTTATTATTGGAACATTATTAGCCTCCATTAAACAGGCGGCTGCTTCTTTTCTATGCTCACCATCATAAAGCATATATCCGTTAGAGGTTACATGTGTACTGCCTCCCACGTTATCAAAATCTTTTAAAAATACAACCACACCAACACCTACCTGTTCACCTATCCCCTTGCCTGTTTTTGGGCTGTCATCGCCGGAGCTAAGTAATATATGGGCATTGAATATGGCATTTGCACCTAATGCAACTGCTTCTCCAAAAGCTGCTTCTTCTCTACCATCTTTAATATAAATTACGCTTTTTACCGTATTGCCTTCAATGCTCATATAAAGCACTTGTGCTCCGTAAACTAGTTCAACCCTTTTATCATTATACACATTCAGCTGGGCATTTTCGATGGTAAACTTTGCGTTCATAGGGCAAACTTTACACTCATTCGACACGCAACAGGCATTTCGGCCTTTACCTGCAACTCTTGATCGAGCAGTTGGCTGAACAATATATTGATTGCCATAAACCCTATGCAATAATTCATCTACTGTAGTAAAAATGTGAGGTGGCTGAGGGTAACTTTTACTTCTTGGAAATGGAGTATCATCCGGACCGGAAATATGCATTATTTCTTCCGTTTCATAATAATAGGAATCCAAATCGTCATAACTTATTGGCCAGTCCTGCCCTACCCCGTAAAGACTTTTAATTTTAAAATCGTTAGGCATAAATCGAGGGGTACATCCTACCCAGCAATTAGAGTTCCCTCCAAATGTGGACTGAAAAATCCAGCTTTTTTCTTTGTTGTTATTGATAATTGAATTGTAGCCATTTATTTGCAGTGGCTTATCAATAACAGTCTCACCCCTTTGTTCTTTTACCCTTTCCTTATGAGGATAAAAAAAGCCACGTTCTAAAATCAATACTTTTTTATCTGAACCAACTTTTTCGAGATATTTTTTCAAGAAAAATGTAGATGCAAATCCAGTTCCTATGATAATAAGATCATATTTTTTCATAGCAGCTTGTATATGTGATTGATAAAGTGTAAACAAGTTATTACTTCTTACACTATAGGTACAGTTTAATAATTTAAAGGTAATTGGTAATAAGGTAGTATTAATTACCCTAAGAATGAGTCCTTAAAGTTGGTTTTATTCTTTCATTAAAAAATCTTTTGTATGAAGTATTATCCAATGATATATCTAATAATAACTTAAACGAATCTCTTTTAATTTTCGATTTAGCAATCGCAATGTTTTGTATCGAAGTCATTAACAAGCAAAAACGAATCTGGTTTTCCAAGTTTATAAAAGTAAAATCCTGACTGCCTTTTATGGTAGCATGATTCAGGTAAAAATTCAAATATTTCATATCAACATGAAAATCGTAACCACCATCTTTTAGCCAGAAGCAACGCTGAATAATTTCAAGAAAAGGCCATTTACGGGTGTAAAATAAATTTTCAAAGTCAAGAAAATAAAGTTTATTATCAGTTACATTGTAATATACATTATGGCTGGTAAGATCACCATGAAGCCAATATCGATTAGTGCACTTTTTTGTTTTCAGGCTAAGTTTTAAAAATTGAAAAATAATCGCGGCTACTTTTTTTATTTTCAAATGCCTGGTAAGCGTAAAGAGCGGCACAATTAAGCCCCGGTAATAAAAACCGCGGATGGATTGATTTTTTAGATCGAACCAAAAATTAAAAGGCACATTAAGTGTTTGCATTTCATAGTACGCCTTTATAAACTCAGAGAGCCGGATATTTTCTTTATCACATCTTTTTACGTATTGTAAAATCATATGATCAGGTCCAAAATCTATCAATTCTGGTGCATGAAAGTAAGTGTGTCTATTTTTCTGAATTACTTTATAAATTCTTAACTCATTGAAAAAGCGGTGCCGGTTTAAAAAATTACTGGATTTTGATTTTCGTATTTTTTTAAGAATCGTTTTTTCATTTCCCTCTGTTTCTACAATGGCAACATTGCTTCGCAATGAAGTAACTTTATTTGCAGTAATTCCATAATTTTCCTTTAACCCTTTCAAATTCATATTCACCTCTTAACAACTATTATACCTTTTAAATTCAATTTGAAAATCTGGTATAATGGCAATTTTTAAAAAAAATTCAATATAAAGTCCTGAGCTACTTACCAATTCAAAAGATTACAAATTCATTAAAGAAGTTTTATACTGTAAAATTAAAAAAGCCTATACGAATACAGGCTTTTTTAAAAGGAAATCAAGACGTTTATATATTTTCAACAATAGCAGGTTCGCTCTTTTTTAATTCAGCAAAAGCATAGCGAAAATCAAAAAGCTGCTTTGTATGAATCAAAGACTTGTTTTGCTTGAACTCTGGCCAGCTGGTTAACAACACCAATACATCCGCTTTTTCTACAATTTCCTCTAAAGAATTGATATATGTAATCGGAAGTCCAAACTCTTTGTTGAAAACTTCATTGGCCATGGGGTCGTAAGCTAAAACGTCTGAAAATCCTTTTGCCAATAATTTTTCTATAATAAATTTACTAGGGCTAAGCCTTACATCATCCGAACCGCTCTTAAAAGCCAATCCCAGAATGCCAATAGTTTTCTCTTTTGAAACGCTGGATGTAATTTTATTGGCAGCATGCTCTTTAATCTCCTCATTTATCTGCAAATTGCTGTTCAGCATTTTTGCTTCAAAACCATTTTCTTTTGCAATGCTGCTAAGCGCTGCCGTGTCTTTTGGTAAGCAGTAGCCTCCATAACCACAACCCGGGAAAACATAGCTTGACATTGATGCCGGCTCACCAAACCAACGTTTATCCTGGTGTAATATTTTGAATGCTGCCGGCACATCTATATCTCCAATGCTTTCACCTATCATGGCCATTTCATTGCTAAAGCTGATGAGCGTTGACAGTAAGGTGTTGGATAGATATTTTATATACTCAGCCGAATTATAACTTACATAATGAATGGGCGCATTAAAAGGCTGATAAATTTCATTTAATATTTCTTTTGATGCTTCATCTTCTACACCTATAACAATCCGGTCAGGGTTCATAAAATCGTCCCACGCATATCCTTCTCTTAAAAATTCAGGATTAGATGCAAGACCGACGGGCTTATTATAAGATGAATTTAATTCATCAACAAAAGGTTTTACTTTTTTTGAAACAGTTGACGGCGGCACCGTTGATTTGGTAACAATTACCTTAAAGCTTCCATCGCTACTTTCAAAAACATCTTTTACGGCCTGTAATAAGTAGGTAAGATTTGCACTTCCATCTGCATTACCAGGCGTACCCACACAAATAAAAATAAGTTTGCTATTAGTTACAGCTTCTTGCAAAGAAGCATCTATAATAAAATTAGAACCCAGTTCCTGCTGCAATACTTCATCAAGATGCGGTTCGTAAAAAGGTACTTCTCCTTTTTTTATTCTTGCTACTCTTTCGGCGGCTACATCTATACCATATACTTTAAATCCTTTTTTGCTGAATCCTAATGCGGTTGTAAGGCCCACAAAACCTAAACCCAATACTGTTATCATACTAATTGACCGTTATTGATTTTTAAAAATTGTAAATATCGCTTAATCCCATCTTCTACCATTACCTGCGGATTATAATTTAGCACAGTCCTGGCTTTAGTGATATCCGGGCAGCGGCGGTTGGGATTATCGGTCAGGTATTCTTTGTCGGCAGATTGTGAAAAAGATATTTTACCTCCGTAATTAAATATTTCTTTACCTTCTTTATTAAATATATTGGCAAACTCTTTTACAGATAGTTCGGGCTTGTCCATACCAATGTTGAATACATCAAATTCTCCATGCAACATTACCTTCAAATATCCTGTTATGGCATCAGAAATATAGCAAAATGTGCGTGTGGGTGTACCATCCGAAAGTATTTCCAGGTCGCGACCTTCAATTACCGCTTTAGCAAAATCTGCTGGCAATCGTTTGTCATTAATATTCATACCGGGGCCATAATTGTTGAAGGGCCTTGCTATGCCAATAGGCATTTTATATTTTTGAGAGAACAGGTAACATAAGGTTTCTCCAAATCGCTTTGCCTCATCGTAGCAAGCACGCGGACCTATAGTCGCTACGTTGCCTCTGTAATCTTCTTTTGTAGGAATAAATTCAGGAAATGGATCGCCATAGATCTCGCTGCTGCTGAAAAATAAAAACCCCTTTATTGCCTTTTGTGCATAAAAGTCGAGCAGCCTGCGCAAACCGGTAATATTGGCATCAACCGTTTCTATAGGATAAATTCTATAAAAGGTAGGTGATGCTATGGACGCCATATGAATGATCATATCAGCATCGGCAGCTCCAGGAACATCTTCAATTGAATCTGTAATTACATTAAACTCATGAAGTTTAATCAGTTCGGGGTCGCTTTCCACCAGGTTTGCCAACCAGTCTTTGGTGCCTGTTAAAAAATTCTCTAAAGCTATTATTTTCTTTAATTGCAATTCCTCTGCATAATGAGCGAAAAAGTGCATGAAATAATATCCTAAAAATCCACCGCATCCTGTAAGAAGCAGTGTCGAATTTTTAAGCCTTTCTTTTTCCTGAACCGATAAGGCATCGAAAATAGCTTCCATATCCTGTTTCAATATGGAATTAGCTACTGGTTTGCTGGTTGTTGAAATCATATGTTTACTTCTAATGTGGGTAAGGAATTATCAATTGTTTCATTTAATGTTATAATACCTGCATTCTTTTGCGCGAAAAACATTTCCGTTTGCTCCCGGTACAATTGCAGCACCAGATTGTCTTCCGGCAATTCAATGTCATCAAACGTTATTACTTCGTCACGTTGTAAGTCACGTTTTAGTATACAGCCTTCTGCAAGTCCTACAGGTAACAAGTTCTCCGCTCTTGCGGTAGTAGCATTTTCACACTGGCCATAATAATCGTAACCGCCCAGGCCATCCAGTTGCTTTCCTTTTTTCAGGTCTGTTTTAGCAAAAGTAGCCACCTCTACAACAGGACCTGCAATTGGTGCCATGATGATGTCATTAAATAGCACCATCCTGGCTATTGAATGAGGGATTTCAAAATAAATTAAGTGATAAGGTGTGTAAAAGCTGTATAACGGACCCTCGCCCAATTTCCCATAATTAAGATAATGCTTTGTCTTGGGGTCGTCGGTAGTGGCAAAAACAAAAACGCCTGGCCCTGGTTTGGGTCCCACCACATAATCAACAATACCGCCCACGCGTTTCAGTTCATTTACATCGTACATGGTGGTCATATCATCAATATGTCCATTATAATTCAAACCAATCATGCCACGTTTGGCCACACCCATGCCTGTTGCATTGGCTACGCAAGCCTGCTCAATGGAAATCTTGGTTCCATCCGCAAATTGTGTAACCATTTCGGGGGTAAGTTGCCAGCGTGCCGCAAAACCAGCTTGCGTTGCAGGATTTCTGTAAAAATCCTGCAAGCCTTTGATGTTGCCGCAAATCAGTGGCTGTAGGCCAAGGCTTTTTACAAACCGGTACAGGTTCATAATTACACCAGGCTGATCACCATCGCAACCACTAAGCATTACTCCTGCCCTATCTGCATAAACTTTTAAAATGGGGCCAATGGTGGCATCTACTTCGGGGTTAAAAAGCAATACATGTTTTTTATTTTGTATGGCTTTGAAAATAAGATTGGCGGCGTAGTTAATAGTGCCGGTACACTCTACCAACAAATCAAGACCTTCCACTTCGCACAGCAGTTCGGCATTTGTAGTAACAGCAAAACCTCCGGATGAAATAACCTTTTGCAATGAAGATATATCATTACACACGGTAGCTTCGGTGCCTGTATATTCATAAGCTTCAATGGCTTTGCCTAAAGTACGGTTGGCAATAACGGCCACTTCCATTCCGGGTGTATAGCGCATTACCTGGTTCACCATACCTTTTGCCATTTCTCCAGCACCCCAAAGCCCTACCCTAATGGGCCGGCCTTCTTTTTCTCTTTGCTGTAAATATTTATCTACTATAATCATAAAAGGAAAAATAAACGTTTTTAAATGAATGGTTAAAAGACCATACTGCGTGCCATTTCTTTCGCTGCTTTCCTGTCTTTCAACTTTTGACGGAATACTCCAAGAACCGAAGGATCAACTATCATTTTTTCCTTGCGGGCAATATGGAAGAACTTTAGGAACAACTCGCGATTTTCCTTGATATGCAATTTTGGTAATAGCTTGTACATGGCAAATGCACAATTTGCAGCTTTTTGTTTTACAAAACCTCTTAATTCCCTTTTATGTTCGGGAAAGGTAATGACATAATCACCTTTTTGAATTGCATTGTAAAGCGTATACATTTCCAGGTGGTTGATCGATTTCTTTTTACACCTCACCTGCTGCTGACCTTCATGCTTGCGGCCATATGCCAGCACCTCGGGTATTACATAGCATTCGCCCACTAATAAGTGCCGTACCCACATTTCCCAGTCGGTAATAAATTCCAGTGTTTTAAAGGGGCCCACATTTAAATTGGACTTTCTTATCATTGGTCTTGTAGGATCGCCTAAGTAGTTCTGATCGTGCCGGATCATATCGTATATCACTTTGCGGCCATTTTCCACACCCTTAAAAGGTGGGTAAACCACTTTTTTCTTTAGTCCATTCTCATCAAATTCCTGCTTATGACAGGATATAAGCGAAACCTGAGGATGGCTGTCCATTATAGGAACATATTTTTCAAGTATCTGTGGATGAAATTTATCATCAGCACATAGGTATTTGATGTACTCACCTTTTGCTAGTTCTAGGCAACGGTTCCAGTTGCCGGTAAGCCCCAGATTTTTTTCGTTTCTGTAAAAAGAAACACGGGCATCAGAAAGGTATTTTTCAACTACTTCAAC
Source organism: uncultured bacterium (assembly GCA_965363375.1). Classification (GTDB taxonomy): domain Bacteria; phylum Bacteroidota; class Bacteroidia; order Chitinophagales; family Chitinophagaceae; genus Flavisolibacter. Next base: position 26,914 of record CBDTUH010000001.1, on the reverse strand, counting down.
CGTATTGTCGGCAGAGCAGTTATCTACGATGATCAACTCAAAGTCGGTATAAGTTTGCGCCAACACACTTTGAATGGTAACATCAAGTATATGCGCATAATTATAGGTAGGTATGAGTACAGATACTTTTGGAGATTTCATTTACCGAAACTTAATATTTCAATAATGTTGTTTGTTTAAAAGGAAATAAAGACGTTTATAACGTTTCTGTTTTTTCACTAAAATTCGGCATTAATAAATCCGGATGAAATATTGGTTGTGCCTTATCTTTTTCAGAAATAATTACCGGCTCTTTTGGCCATTGGATGTTAAAAGTCGGATCATTCCATTTAAAGCCTCGTTCTGCTTCCGGGGTGTAAAATTCAGTGACTTGGTACATTACATCCGTATCATCTTCCAGCGTTAGGTAGCCATGTGCGCATCCTTCGGGGATGTAAAACATCCTATAATCAGTTGCTTTCAGTTCAACGCCCAGCCATTGCATAAAGGTTTCGGATTGCTGACGAAGGTCTACCAACACATCAAAAATGGCACCGCGGGTACATCTTACCATCTTTGTTTCTTCGGCTGGCGCTATTTGCATATGCAACCCGCGTAGTGTCCCCTTTTTTTTGTTGGAACTGATGTTGGCCTGTACAACATTTGTATTGAGGCCCAAACGTTCAAATTCCCTTTTGCAATACGATCTTCCAAAAAAACCTCTCTCGTCACCTATCTGCTTTATATCTATAATATAAGCGCCTTTTATTTTTGTTTCTGTGAATGTCATATCAGCCGCCGCTTTTCCAAATTTTTTAAAACGTCTCTTTTCCCTTTTAAAATTGATATTACAATTGCTGCATCACTGGTTGTTGCTGAATGTATTTCAGCCATGGCGCCTGCTTTGTTTGCCACAATTCTTCCAGCACATTTTTATCCCGCAGGGTATCCATGGGCTGCCAAAAACCATCATGGCGATAAGCTGATAACTCACCTTCTTTGGCCAGCATTTCCAGTGGCTCACGCTCCCAGGTAGTATCATCGCCTTCTATATAATCCAGCACTTCCGGTTCCAGTACAAAATAACCGCCGTTGATCCATGGCATATCGCCTCCTTTGGGCTTTTCCTGAAACTGATTTATCCTGGTATCTTCTGTGCTTAAGGTAAAGGCACCAAAACGACCCGGCTGCTGCACAGCTGTTAAAGTTGCCATTGTGCCCTGCTTACGATGAAAGGCTATGGATTCTGCAATGTTGATATCGCTTAATCCATCTCCATAGGTCATGCAGAAAGTTTCATTACCAATATATTGTTTTACCCTTTTAAGCCGGCCACCGGTCATGGAGTTATGCCCGGTGTGCACAACGGTTACCTTCCAGGGCTCTGTGTTATTACTATGAATTTCCATGCTGTTGGTTTGCATGTCAAACGTAACATCTGAATTATTCAGGCAATAATTCATAAAATATTCTTTTATGATGTGCCCTTTATATCCGGTACATATAATAAAATCGTTGATGCCAAAAGCAGAATATATTTTCAGGATATGCCACAAGATGGGTTTGCCGCCAATTTCAACCATTGGCTTGGGACGAATGCCACTTTCTTCACTGATTCGGGTGCCATAGCCACCCGCTAAAATTACTGCCTTCATAAGTTTGTTGTCTTTATAAGATTTAATAAACGGGATTAAAATATAATATTATATCGGATATTGAAAGGTGTTTCTGTGGGGATGTTGGAGATTGAAAGCTGTGCAAATGTGGATATGGAGCAGAAATTCAGAAGTTAATCATTTTTATTTGCAATGGTCAGCAGTGTATTAAGCACTAAGATATCAGGTTTTAGATAATTATTATAATAATCGTAATTATTTTTCATCATTTGTTGCATAAGGTCTCTGTGGCTCAACAGTTGATGCACTTTTTGTACCAATTCTTCTTTTGTGCTGAATTCGAAGTAATTTTGGCCTTCCTTAAAATCACCCGGTACCTCAAACTGTAGTTTTTCTGATACTATCGCTCTTGAAGCTGCTACATATTCACCCATCTTCCAGCCAATTGACTTGAACAAACCTGTTGTGGCAATACAAATGGAATGGCTTTTTACCTGTTGTAAAAAAGCGCTTTTACTGGTTTGCTGCAATGGTAATGTGTATGGCTTATAATGCGCGTCTGAAAAAGAATCCAGCCACAACCCTCCTGTAAACCTGTCTTTGAATTCTTTTTTACAGGTATCCAGACATTTTATACGCATATGGTTTATCTGTTCTCTCAAATATGACTCCTCTTTCGAAAAAACATCTTCTCCTTTAGGATTCCATACGCGGGTTAATAAGAGTATGCGATCAAAACCATTTTTAACAGGATACCATTCAAAATCCTGTGCATAAAAAAAACGCTTGTTAAAAACCTTTTTTAGTGAAGGGGTTGTTTTGATTAAGTATTTAAGTTTTAGCGGAAGAGAATCAGTAAGGTGCAACAGGTTTTCGTCAGGGTGAACGTTGTAGTTAAAACCCAAAGGATGAATATGGCAATTACCAGGATTGAACTCCTTCATTTTGGGATGGTAGCTTCTTTTGAAATAAAAATCTACAGGGTAATTATTTTTAAAATAATTCAAATTCTCTTCTTCAGTGCCTACAATCCAGCTCAGTCCATCCTGTGTATCATATACCACTTTATGTTTACCGTTTATGGTAGCATTTATAACAGGGTTTGTTCTGTGAATATACTTGCGGGGCTTTAGCACTAATTCAATAATTCCCTGCTGCTTCAGCTTGAAAAAGCCGGCATACAATTGCATCAGGTGCGGGCTGGGCATGTATTCTATTTCACAATGAAAAAGCTTTGACATAGGGTTGCCAATATATTAAACCGGAAAGCAACATTTATTACATCATTATTTCTAATTCAGTAAAAAAAGAATCACCTGCAGACCGATATCATCAAATATTGATTTCTTTTTAGATTAGAGATTTTAATAAGTTAACAAATTTAAATATAGTAAAAATAGTTAATTGAACTACATTGGCAATTAGTGGTTTGCTGCTACTTCTGCTTTTGTATGTTCAAAAACCCGATTAATGATAGAAACTACTTTATTCAATTCTGTTTCTGTTAAATTAGAGCCGGATGGCAAACACAATCCTTTTTCAAATAGGCTGTCACTGGTTCCATTTCCATAGTAAGGTGCCTTTTCAAAAATAGGTTGCAAATGCATTGGCTTCCAGAGGGGACGGCAATCAATATTTGCTTCCACCAGTGCCAAACGTATATCTTCTCTTGTTACGGCTGACCCGTTGATAAGTGCTGCCGTCAGCCAATGATTTGAAAAATAGTTTGTGCCCGGTTCTTCTCCCAGTTGTATTTCATGAATAGATGAAAAAGCATTTTTATAAAATTCAAAATTCTTTCTTCGCTGCGCTACCCGTTCGTTAATCACTTCCATCTGACCCCGTCCGATGCCTGCAGAAATATTACTCATGCGGTAATTATACCCAATGTGTGAATGCTGGTAATGTGGTGCCGGGTCTAAAGCCTGAGTAGAAAGAAAGCGTGCTTTTTTTACATAGTCTTCGTTAGCTGAAACCAAGGCTCCGCCACCCGATGTTGTTATAATTTTATTGCCATTAAATGACAAAATACCGATATCACCAAACGTACCTAAAGCCTTACCCTTGTAGGTAGAACCTAGTGCTTCTGCTGCATCTTCTACAACAGGGATTTCATACTTTTTAGCGATTGCAGTTATTTCATCCATTTTTGCGGGCATGCCATATAAATGAACTACTATTATGGCTTTTGGCTTTTTACCATTTTTGAGTCTGTCTTCTATAGCCATTTCCAGGTATTCAGGCGATAGGTTCCAGGTGTCGGCCTCACTATCAACAAATACCGGCGTAGCACCCTGGTATGCAATAGGGTTGGCAGATGCAGAAAAGGTCATGGACTGGCAAATTACTTCATCGCCAGCTTTTACTCCTAATATAGCCAGGGCCAGGTGTATGGCTGCCGTTCCCGAACTTAGTGCTGCAACGTGAACATCACCACCTAAAAACGTCTGTAAATCCTTTTCAAAGCCATCCACATTAGGACCTAAAGGAGCGATCCAGTTGCTATCAAAAGCTTCGTGGATGTATTTTAACTCGGAACCGCTCATATGAGGGGAAGAGAGCCATATTTTAGAACTCATATAAATAAATTTGTTTTTATTATTCTACCGGGATTTCCTACTACAGTTGAATTATCGGGAACATTTTTGATAATTACAGACCCCGCGCCAATATTACACCATTTACCAATCTTTACACCAGGTATTACTACGGTGCCGGCACCAACATGAGTACCTTCACCCACTTCTACATTGCCGCATAAGGCAACATTTGGTGAAACGTGAACGTAATCCGCCAATTTACAGTCATGGTCAACTGAGGCATTTGTGTTAATGATGCAATGTTTACCGATGAAAGCATCTGAATTAACAACCGCACCGGCCATTACTACTGAGCCTGCACCCAATGTGCACCTTTCCGATAAACTGCTGAACGGATGTATGGCAATACCATAATTGATTTCAAGGTCCAGGCTAATTTTTTTACGAATGCTGTTATTGCCGATTGAAATGATCATTTGATCTTTTATCGGGTCAAACGTTCCGGGATATGGATTTACCGAATAATGAAATAGAGATTTGATGCTTTCATCGTCATCAAAAACACCGAAAACCTCTTTTCCTCCCTTTTCAAGAATTTCAATAATCACTTTAGCATGTCCGCTGGCCCCGTACAGGTACATTCTTTTCATTTAATTTCCTGTAAATTTTTCCATGGTTGCGTATGTATTTGAATTGATGCCTTCTGCTTTAAATACTTTCAAGAATGTTTTCATAAGTATTTGTACATCCAGCTTAAAACTCAAGTGGTCAACATACCAAACATCATAAGCAAATTTCTGTTCCCAGCTTAAAGTATTGCGTCCATTTACTTGTGCCCACCCTGTTATACCCGGCCTGACCTCGTGCCGGCGTTTTTGAAAATCATTATAAAGCGGCAGGTATTCCACCAGCAATGGCCTTGGCCCAATCAGGCTCATATCGCCCTTTAATACATTTAAGAGCTGTGGAATTTCATCAAGCGATGTTTTTCTTACAAATTTGCCCATTGTAGTCAATCTCTTATCGTCCGGTAAAAGATTTCCGTTTCTATCTTTCTTATCGTTCATTGTTTTAAACTTTACCAGTAAAAACAAGCGCCCACCTTTTCCAGGCCTTTGCTGAAAAAAGAAGGGTTTGCCATCATTAGCTACGGCAAGAACAATGGTTACTATTATAAATAATGGCGACAACAACAGCAAGCCAATAAAACTTATTGAAAAATCTAAAAGTCGCTTTAAAATACTACGATACAAGACCTTCTTTTTTTAATTGTTCCTGATATTCATTTAATAGAAGCTGCCAAAAATGGTTTTGATCGTATCGTTCTACAATCATTGCTCGGGAATTTTCCTTCATTGTTTGGTAAGCTGTTTTGTCAGTTAATAGTTTCTCCATGGCGTTGTAAAGAGCATCTTTATCTTTCGGCTTTACAATAAGGCCATTTATTTCATTTTGAATGATTTCATTACAACCGTTTATATCTGTTACAATAGATGGTAAATGGAAACAGCCAGATTGCATTGGTACATTCGGGAAACCCTCGCGGTAAGATGGAAATGCCAAGGCGTTGCTTGCCTGCAAATAAGGCCTTACATCTTGCTGAAAGCCGGCGCATATAATATCGTTATCCGCTTCTATCGTTTTTTCAATACCAACAGCCAGCGGGTCTAACTCTGGTTCGTAAGGGCCAACTAGTAATAATTTAATGTTTCTGTATTTTACTTTTAGTTCTGTAAATGCTAATACCAGTTCTTCTATTCCTTTGTCTTTTACCAGCCGCCCTATGAATACAAACACAAAATCGTTGGAGCTTATGGCATGCTGCTTTTTTATGTCAGACGCTTTTGATTCTAATTCAGCTGATGGTTGAAAAAATTCGGTATCAATGCCATTGCTGCTTCCGTTGCCCAGAACTTTTATTTTTCCAGGCTGGCAAAACCTGCTTCGCAAAATGAATTCTGCCAGGTTTTTAGAATTCGGATAAACTTTTGTGGCGCAACTATAGGTAAGTTTTTCTACACTTTCCAAAAGCTTTCTTTTTTTTCCCGCACTTTCCATCAGCGGCAGGCCAGCAACTGTATGTAGCCTCACCGGCACACCGGCCATCTTTGCAGCCATCATCCCTATTAGTCCTGCCTTGGGCGTATGCGTATGAACTATTGCCGGTTTTTGTTTCTTTAATAAAAGATACAATTGCCAAAGCGATTTCAGGTCTTTAATAGGTGTTATGGCCCGAGTCATTTCTACAGCCTTGATTGCAACACCCTCCTGTGCTGATACCTCCTGTAGCATTTCACCGGGAGACGATACAGCCAGTACATTAAAGTGCTGCGACATAAAATGAAGCTGTCGCCTTAAAAGTACTTTTAATGAAAGTGGAACTGTGGTAATACGGATTAATTGTAATTGAGAACCCATGTAAATTTTTAAGAAAAAACTTAAGAACAGCTTTCTGCCAGTTCTTTATTTACCGCTGTTTTATAATAATTTTTATACCAGTTTACAAATTGCTTCAATCCGGCTTCTATTGAAGTTGTTGGCTGGTAATTGAAATCTTTAGATAAGCCATCGATATCTGCAAATGTTGCGTACACGTCTCCAGGCTGCATGTCGTGATATTCTTTCACGGCCTCTTTGCCCAGCTCATTTTCAAGAATATTGATAAAATGTAAAAGCTGAACCGGATTGTTGTTGCCAATATTGTATATCTTATAAGGAGCGCTGGAACTGGACGGCAGAGGCGCGTCTGTCTTGAAATTCTCATCTGGAACCGCAGGTTTGTATAGAACCTTCATAATGCCATCTACAATATCATCTATGTAGGTAAAATCGCGCATAAGGTTTCCATTGTTAAAAACCTTTATCGGGGTTCCCTCCATTATTGCTTTTGTAAACGAGAAATAAGCCATATCGGGCCGTCCCCAGGGGCCATAAACGGTAAAGAACCGTAAGCCTGTAGTAGGTAATCCATAAATATGGCTGTAAACATGTGCTAAAAGTTCATTGCTTTTTTTGGTCGCTGCATATAATGAAACCGGGTGATCGGTATGATGATCGGTTTCGAAAGGAATTTTGGAATTGATACCGTAAACACTGGAACTGCTGGCATATACCAGATGACTTACCTTATTCTTTCTGCATGACTCCAATATATTGGTAAAGCCAACAACATTACTATTGATATACTTTAAAGGTTGTTCTAAACTATAGCGCACTCCTGCCTGAGCTGCTAAATTGCATACAACATCAAATTTTTCCCTTTCAAAGAGTTGCTCAATGCCTTCTGTATCTTCAAGAGCTAATTTTTGGAAAGAGAAATTCTGATATTTTGTGCTTACAGTTGGTAAATTGTTTTGCGCGCTTTCTCTGCTGATACCTAATTGCATCAGTCTGTCATATTTCAAATTTACATCATAATAATCGTTGATGTTATCAATGCCTACAATGGTAGCATTTGCAGAAAGCAATTTTTGAATTAAATGAAATCCTATAAAACCTGCGGCTCCTGTAACTAAAATTTTCATAAGGTTAAATCCGTTTTTGAATAAGTTGAGTTTATAAACGAATGGGTGAAGTGGCTGACACAGGATGGGATTGCAAATAAAAGGTTTTTGAGACGTTATTAAAAAGAAAGGTTTGTTGGTTCTCACCTTTTTTTATTATTCTTGTTATGGCAAGCAATTTGCAAAACGTCTGTTTTCCCTTTTGCATGCATCACTACTTTTCCTGTACCTCCCAGAATTATTAAAAAATGATTATCAGACCCGCTACAACTGAAGACAAACCAGCCATCATACAATTAATGAAACAATCATTGGGCGAAAGCCTGATACCCAAATCGGAATCGCTTTGGAATTGGAAACATGAGCAAAACCCTTTTGGTAGCTCTTTTGTATTATTGGCTGAAGAAGACCAAACCCTGATTGGATTGCGTGCCTTTATGCAATGGCAGTGGCAATGGAAAGGTGCTACTTACAGAGCCATCCGCGCTGTTGATACCGCTACCCACCCCCAGCACCAGGGCAAAGGCATATTTAAAAAGCTAACGCTGCAACAATTGCAGGCCTGCAAAGAAGAGGGTGTTCATTTTGTATTTAACACTCCAAATGATAAAAGCAAGCCCGGTTATTTAAAAATGGGATGGGTGGAGCAAGGGAAAATGCCATTAAAATTTGCATTCAGAAATCCACTGTCGCTTGTTTATTCAAAATATTTGAATAAAAATAAGTTTGCAGCAGAAGGAATTGATCCCACCCCTGCCCAAACATGGCCTTCCGAAGTCAGCAATTTGGCTACTAATTTTAGCGGTGAGAACGATTTTTTCTTCACCAAGCTATCTCCCCAATACATTAACTGGCGCTATGCGGTGAACCCATTGTTCCGCTACAATTATTTTACAGACAATGAAAACTTCTTATTAATTAGCCGGGTGAAAAATCATTCATTTACCAAAGAGCTGCGTTTGGTTGAATTTATACTGCTCAATTCAAAAGCTGACCCGGCGGCGGTTAATAAAACCATGAAGAAACAGGTTCATCAATTTTGTCGTGCAAATAGCATTAACCTTATTTCATTTTCTGGACGTCAATACCATATTTATAAAAAGTATTTTAACTGGATGGGTATTTTGCCTGTCAAGAATTTAGGTCCTGTTGTTACCTTAAAAGATGTGAATATGAATGAGCGTTTTCCGGAGCTGATGCATGTTCAGAACTGGGCCTACTCAATAGGCGATATGGAACTTTTTTAAAACGTCTCTTTTCCCTTTTATAAGTTTAGTTGACGTGTTGCAGGTATTCGCCCATGTTCCAGCTTTGCATACCCAACTTGTTTTTGAGTTGTTTATAATACTTTAAAATCGCTTCCAGGTTTTGCAGGTTTTCCGTCGGGTAGTCGCCAAAGTTCTCGGGGTGCCACCACAAATGGTAGCATTCCTTTTTTTGGGCCGCTGTTAGCATTTCATTTAATACCCGTTTAAGTGCCAGCTTGTTTGACAATGGGTACTTAGGCGACCAGGAACGCAACAACCTGCTTGCTGGTAATTGAATTGGTAAATCTTTTTCCTTCTGCAGAGAACTTAAAGGGTAAGATGTACGGATGGTACTCATAGGAACATAAGCATCCCCCGTTCTGAATATCTTTCTCATCATACCTGTATTTTCATCAGGAATTGGACTCCAAAACCAGGTTTTTGGGTTGGAGCGCACCACTTGAATACCATTTGTAAAACAGGTATGTAAATTTTTGGGGTTAAACTGGTTCCTCGGGAAAACCAAAGAAACGGGTTTGCTTCCAAAAAGTGCTGCAGCTTTGTTAGCCGCTTTTAAGTCTTCATCAAAAGCATCTCCCCCCTTCAATTGTTCGAGGCAATAGTAATGCGAAAAGGTATGCGTACCCAACTCCTGTCCGGGATATTGCAAAATGGCAGCAACACTATCCGGGGCAAAATGAGCCCAATGGTGGTGTTGGGCTAAACCGTTTTTAGCCGCATACTGGTAAGCTGATAAAGACTCATTGATATAATGAGGTTGATTCAGGGGTTTAAGTTGCTCCCATTCCTGTTGGTTTTTGGCAAATAAACTTCCAACAGATGCCCAGGTTACATGTACTTCATGCTCGGCAAACAATTGCAGCATTTTGGGTATTATGGCAAGGGTATTTTTATAGCAAGTTTGCCGCGCATCTCGGTCGCGCTTATCAAATACACCCCAGTGCAGCTCAAAATCAAGGGATACGGTAAATACACCACTCATTTATCTTTTAATTTAATGCGCCTTCCAAATCTTCTTTCTTCTTTCGTTCCAATGCTGCCATGCGTTTGGCAAACAACTTTTCTTTATTAAAATCCATAAAGGCGATAATAACAAAGAGCAAAAAATACATAACCATGCTTTTTTGCCTAACTATAATTCCCATATTGGACAAGGTAGTGGAAAGTGCAATGGATGTAGCCAAAAATACCACCAGGTTTGTTTTTACAAGTGCAGAGGCTCCTTTTACAAACTTAAAGAAACCACCTTTGAAAAGTTTGGCGGTAAGCATCAGGTAAAATACATTCTCCACTGATACAATCAAACCAACCGGTCCGGGTGAATCAACAAATAAAGGCCGGTACCAGAAAGTGAACAGCTTTAATATCATGGGATAATTAGAAGTATCGATACCGGACCCCGCTTTTGCCAATTCGGTTGATCGGTGACTGGAAAACTGGTCAAAGCTTTCCACCAGGTTTTCGCTGTCCAATCCAGCAAAGGCAACAATCTGATCGAACATTAAAATCAGTGCAACAGCACTACCAGTAAAAACCAATATTTTTTGATACGCCGGAACTTTTTGTTTGCCTGTAAATAAGCCAACCATAATTGCTACAGCCATAAAAAGAAAAACGTGTGGCCTTACGTGATAAATTATCAAAAGGCCAAACAGTAAAGCTACTTTTCGATATTTTAACTGGCTGAGGCCATAAATGGCCATGCCCAATCCCCAAAAAATAATGGAACCCTTTCCATACGATCCGGTCCAAAAATGCATATTGGGCAAAAAGATGAATAACGTTATGAGATCATAGCCATAAAATTTATGCTTAAACTTGATATTTTCCTTAAATACAACATAGAAATAAACAAATCCCAAATACCCCAGCCAGGCAAAAAGCACCATCATCATTTCGAAGCTGAAGAACAGATAGTTGATGAAGGGGTATCCTACAAAGTCAATAAAAGAAGTGCCGGCCTCATAAGCACCAAACCATAGATCATATTTATATTGCGGCCTTTCGTAATAACCATAAGCGTCGGAGCGACCATCTAAGGTATAGATATAATAAATTATGGCAAACAACATATGAAACCAATAAAGGTTTTTCATCAATTGAATGCTAAACCAGGGTTTGCCCCTTTTTAATTTTTTTAAGAAGGATTCTGATAAAAAAAACAGAATACCCATTAATAGAAGACCGCCGATCAATGTTTGCTATTTATAAGATTTGAGTAGATTGTTTCGATATCCTCAACCATTTGTTGCATGCTAAATGCTTCTTCTACCGTTTTGCGTGCTGCTACACCCATTTCATTTATTCTATCTGGCTGGGACAGGAAAGCTTGTAAAGCTTCTACCAATTGAAAAGGCTCTTCTACCGGTACAAGCACTCCATTTTGCTGATTCTTAACCAGCTCCGGTATACCTCCGGCGGCCGTGCATGCCGGCATACATTCCATACTCATGGCTTCTAATAAAGCAATGGGCAAACCTTCAAATTCAGAACTCATCATAAATATATCCATTGCTTTCAGGTACGGCCTTATCTCACTTTGCAATCCTACAAAATGAATATGACCAGCCATATCCATCGAAGCTGCTTTAGCGTGTACTTCTTCTTTTAAAGGACCATCACCTGCAATTATAAAATGCAGCCCTTTGAACTGCTGATGAAGCTGACGGGCAACTTCCAGCCAGGTCAATAACCTTTTTTGAACCCTGAACACACACGCTAAACCAATGACAATAGCATTTCCAGGAATGTTCAGTTCTTTTCTGACATCCTGATTGTTACTCCAGTTTTTACTAAACTTTTCAGTATTAATTCCGTTTAATACTACCTGAACCTGTGGGTAGGGCTTTTTATAATGCAGTTTGATAGATTGAGCAACATCTTCAGATACAGCAATTACTTTTTGCTGCGAAGAAAAACTCAATTTGTTCAGGTAATAAGTGAATTTATGGTAACGCTCCCATTTGTTATGCTCAGTATATACAACCGGCACTCCTGTTTTTTTTCCTACTAGCCTTCCCACTATTCCGGCCCAGGGTAAATGGCAATGAATAAGCTGGATGTTATGCTGCTTTACATAGGCGGCAATTTCGCTGACCTTTCTGAAGATCTGTATATTGTTGTTTGCCTGAAAGCAAGTTACCTGTCCGCCAGCTTCTGTTATCTGGCTTACCATCTGGTTTTTCCAGGGCAGGAAATAAATATAATGAAAACTGAATTTTTCTTTATTGTGTTTGGCTAATGTTTCCGGAAGCAACGTTTCTGCACCCCCTCTTCCAAGCGATTTAATGATATGTAATACCTGCTTTGGTGCTTCCGCTTCAACCTTTGCACTTTTAAGGAAAGTTTTTTCTATTGTCTTCATTTATAACTGTGTTACAGGTACTTTGATTTTCTTGTTTTCTGTTGTTGTTGTAAGCTTTTTATAAATGTCAACAAACCTTTTTGCAACCTGAGTATTGGTGTATTGGCTCATTACCATTTCATAAGCATTTTCAACCAGTTGATTTGTTTTTTGACTGTCTGAAAGAAGGTTTTCCACCGCTTCTGCAAAAGCTTCATTGTCGTTGAGCGGAACCAGGTATCCGGTTTCGTTTGAAATGACAATTTCTTTTATACCACCCGTATTGAAAGCCACTACGGGAGTGCGGCAGTAAAAAGCTTCCAGGATTACACCAGGCAAACCTTCAATGATACTTGGCAATAATAGGGCATCGGCATACTGTATCCATTGCAGCGGCTCTTTTTGATAACCGTGAAAAAAAACCTGCCCAGATAAATTTTCCCCTGCAATTAATGCTTCTGTTTCTTTTCTTAACGGTCCTTCTCCTACCAGGTGTAAGGTAGCTTTAGGAAAACGTCTTAAAATCCTTTTAAAGATGGCTACCAGACCTTTGTGGTTCTTTTCAAAAGAAAAACCGCCAACATGAATCAATACAGGTCCATTACCAGTTATATTTTTAAAAGGATTTGGAGACGTTTTTTGCTCAATGGCTTTATCCATTTCAATGCCAATTGGAATGACCGTAATTTTATTTTTACAGGCTGGAAATAGTGTTTCAAAATCATTAGCCGAATTGTAGCTAACCGAAATTATTTTATGGGTACGGTTAAATAAATAGCGATACAGACTTTTAACGAATGTGCCTTTTATGTATAAACTAATCGTACTGGCATTGCGAAATACAATGGGTTGTTTCCATCCAAAAAATATTTTTGAGAACTGGGCATACTTAAGCGTATCTCCGGCATTTGCCTGTATGATATCGGGTTTTTCTTCATCAATAATGCGGGCCAATCTTTTCCAGGCCTCCACATCCCAATATTTTTTGCTTGCCGATGCTTTTAATTCAATAATCTTTCCTTCAAAAGGTAAAGCAGCATTACCATTAAAAAGAGGGACAATAATGGCCTCATGTCCCAGGCTATTCAATTGGTTAGAAAGCTGCGAAGTAAAAACCTCTGCGCCGCGCAACTGCCTTTTTTGTATCAGGTGTAAAATTTTCAAAATCAGTAAACTTTAAGATAGCAATCAGGATATAAGCTTCAGCATCCTGTACATCATTTTAGAGGGCATGCTGCCATACCTGGGAAAAACACGGATACCGCTTTCCCAGATCCTGGTTTTCAGGTTTTTATTCATCATGCGGTTTCTCAGTATTTGTATGGCTTTTTCGCCATGACCATAAACGTAGTTTTGAGAAACCATTTTCATTAGAAACTTGTCATGCACTTCTGAATTTTGGAGCAGCAGATTTTTGTTTTTTTCATACTGCTTTTCAAAAGCAACCAGCGATCTTTCACCTGTATAAACTCTTTCACCCGAATGGTGGTGTATAATCACCAGCGGACGGGGAACAAAATCAAAACCTGCATGCTGGCAAACGCGCACTAAAAAATCCCAGTCCTGCCCTGCCGGCATTTGCGGATCAAAGTAAATATTATTCTGCAGGAGCAATTCTTTTTTCACCATCAGGAAAGAAGTGTTAGCGCCTATCCGGTCTTTCTGCAATAAGTTCTTTACTATATTGCCTTTCAGTTTTGGTATCCAGGTCAAATAAATAACGCCGTCTCTGGCATCCTGCCGGCCACAGCTAACTACGCCAATATTTTCAACAACAGATGATTCAAAACATCTAACTTGAAGTTCTATTTTTTCAGGTAGATATTCATCATCAGAGTCCAGGAAAGTAATGAATTCCCCTTTTGCGTTGTCAATTCCAACATTCCTGGCTACACAGGCGCCGCCATTGCTTTTTAACGGAAAAAAATGAATACGTTTATCCTGCTGTTGCCATTTTTCAACTACTTCAGCTGTGTTGTCTTTTGATGCATCATCAACAATCAAAGCTTCCCAGTTGGTATGGGTTTGTTTTTGCAGGCTTTCTATAGCCCTTGACAACATATCGGCCCTGTTGTAGGTAGGTATAATGACAGAAACAAGTGGTTGCATGCTTCGGCTAAGGTATTTTGATAAGGTTAAGGAAAAATCAAAAAGAAAATGAGACGTTTTGATTCATCTGTCAATTATTATTCTCGGCTGATTCTACAAGGTATTGTTCAAACTCGTTAACGATATCGTCCAGCTCAAAATGCTTTTTGGCATAGGCATAGGCATTTCTTGCCAGTTCAAGTGCTTCAATTTTGTTTTTCATATACCAGTGCATAGCCTGTTCTAGTTCTTCGACAGACCCGGTTTTGAACAGATAACCTGTTTGCATGTGTTGCACTGCTTCTTTATTAGGGCCAATATCTGAAGCTAAAATCGGAAGTCCTGCAAACATTGCTTCCACTACGGAACCGCTAAATCCTTCCATGAACGATGGAAACACAAAGCAATCATAATGGCACATAATTTCTGGTACGTCATTGCGAGAGCCCATTAATGAAACATTGTTTTCCAAATTCAAGCTTTTAATCTGGTTTTCAAGATCAGTTCTGGCAGGCCCGTCACCGGCAATGTGTAACTGAGCATCAGGATAATGTTTAACAAATCCTGAAAAAGCAGATATCAATTCTTTATGTCCTTTAACAGGAAACAGTCGGCTTACATTCAGAAAGCGTACACTTGTTTCAATAGGCGAATCATCCATGTTTCTCTTAATGATTTTTTTGCTCTCACGCCCACGGTTAATTACTTTTATTTTACTTAAAGGCAGGTTCAAATGAATGGAATTGGCTTCTTTTATAGCTTGCGAGTTGGCAACAAATCCAACGCATATTTTGCTGGTCAGCTTATTGAGCGTTTTAAAAAGGCTCACTAATTTCTTTGCTTTCCAGGTCAGGTGTTTATTGTAATCATGTGCATACAAGTCATTAATAAACGTACCGATCACGGGAATTTTCTTTTGACGCCCAACCAGCCTTGAAATAATTTCTGTCATGGTAATATAACCAACAATGAGGTCTGGCTTTTCTTCTTCTACAACTTTTGCCAGTGCATTGTAAGCTTTAACAAAGGCATATTTATTAGTTATATTCAGCGAATGCACTTTTATCCCATTTTCAAGAAAACGTCCTTTTAATGAATCGCCCTTGTAGATATGACATATAACAGGTTGAATTTTTTTGAAACGGTTGGTATTCGCCAGCAGGCTTTGTTCCGCACCGCCTATTTCCAGTGTATCAATAACAAATAAGACTTTTTTAAAGGTGTAAGGCTCCATCAATTGTTCAAAACTTAATTTATAAACGATTTATCTATAATACTCCATACTTAATGAGCTTCAGGTAATTTCTGAAATTTGAAGGGTTATGCCTGATTGACTTCATCAAATAATGTATGGATTTTTGCCTTTGATTCATCTTGTAGTTGGAGAAAGCAATAACCGAATAAATATCAGATATGTGTTTTACACTTTTATTTTTTAGTAAAAAGTCATAATGCTTTTCAATAAACTGCAGGCTTCCTTCACTTACCTGCTTCCAGTTGGTTCTTATACGTGCGCCCTGATGAATGTTGATCTGAATCAGGCATTCATTCGTATATTTTTTCTTAAGGTTACTTCCTCTTAAATGGTTTAGAAGCCTGTAGCCAAGATCTGTATGCTGGTTGGATTTTAGATGAACATCGTATCCTCCTACTTCTTCAAATAAAGAGCGTGAAACTATAAGCGATCCGCAGGTGAATTTTACATAAAGGGTTTCATCAAAAAAGCGGTAAAGCCAGGGCTCTTCTTTTAGTTTCTCGCCATTGCTCAATTTTCTTACAGCACCACAACAGATAATAGCCGTTTCGTTATCCATTAAACTACTGATAGCGTGTAACCATTGAGGATAAGCTTCATCATCACTATCCAGGAAAGTTAGAAACTGACCTTTTGCTTCGCAGGCACCCACATTGCGTGAATGCGTAGCACCACTATTTTCTTTTCTGATGAACCGGATTCGCTCATCTTTCAGAAAAGGTTGTATAACATCTTCAGTTTTATCTGTAGATCCATCGTCCACTATCAGCAATTCCCAGTCTTCAAAAGTTTGCTGCTGCACACTTTTGATCATATTGGGCAACAGGTGTGCACGGTTATAAGTGGGTGTTACAATCGAAATCATCACAGCGAATTAAGTAAATAAGATTTTGAGGAAATTTTTGGGTTCTTTTTTCTTTAAAAAATGAAAGAGGTATGAAACCTTTCTTTCCCTGTATTCACTTCTTATTTCTTTTTTTTGCAGTTTATTAAAATAAGGTGACCGAATCATTTGTTTTCTGGCGTGCAAGGAGAATAAAAACTGTTCCACGGTTTGCTTGGAGGAATAAAATCCGCCTGGATGAATGCGGTAATGCGCGCCTACAAAACCTAGATTGGCGGCCCTTCCATAAGTAGAGAGCATACCCCTGATAAAGGCATCGCCGCATTGTGCTTCAATCACTTCTTTAGGAATTTCTTTAATACAATTCCTGAACATTATTGAAAGTGTAGGAATACTTATATGAAAAAGCTCTTTCTGACTCATGTATTTTACTTCGTCGGAGCTTTCCCGCTTTGCTAAGATTTCACCATTTTCATTCACCCGGTTGATGCGGTGAAAACACATCACGCAATCTGGATTGCTTTCCAAAAAATCAAATTGCTTTTGCAGTTTATAAGGATCTGTCCAGTAGTCGTCGCCCTCGCAAATGGCAATGTATTTTCCGGTAAGCTGTGGGTAGCAAAATTCATAAGCATTCCTGGCGCCGCCTACATTTTTTTCCTGATAAATAGGTTTGATAATTCCGGGGTATTTTGCTACAAATTCTTCGATGATGCTTCTGGTATTGTCAGTGGAGCAGTCTTCTCCCACTATTACATCAAAAGCAAAATTTGTTTTTTGCATCATCACTCCTTCCAGGCATTGCCGGATGAATTTTTCGTGATTATAGGTGATGATACCTACAGATACAACAGGTTGAGTCATTAGTTAGTTGGTATGAATACGGATAAAAAATAGAAAACGTCTGTTTTCCCTTTCCAAATCAATTTACGTGCCGCAGAGCTTTGAGATGAAAATCCTGTT
The DNA here is from genome assembly GCA_965363375.1 of uncultured bacterium. Taxonomy (GTDB): domain Bacteria; phylum Bacteroidota; class Bacteroidia; order Chitinophagales; family Chitinophagaceae; genus Flavisolibacter. The sequence goes on along the minus strand of CBDTUH010000001.1, from coordinate 9,515 downwards.
CGTACATTTGGCGCGTAAATATCCAGCGTGTCATTGTTTTCTGGGTGGCTTCATCCGTGAATTCCTCCACCTGGCTAGAATGCAGGAAGGAGGCAAGCGCACGCGATAATATATTGTTCTTGTCTATAACGGCCTTTATGGTGTGCAGGTTCAGTTGTGTAAAACCATAAATGCCTAAAAGTACGATTGATTCAAATGCCCTTCTTCTTCCCCAGTTTTCAATATCGCCGATAAAAATGTGTATATGGGCTTCTCCCTCTTTGATATCGGTAAAGTAAATGTTGCCGATATAAGCGTCATTACTTTTCAGGCAGATGGCAAATCTTTTTTCGTTTTCACGCTTTAGCACGCCAGCAAGCCATTCCTTTTCAATTTCAGGTGTTACCAAAATGTCGGGGCGCGACCCGGTGAAGCGCCAGATTTTTGGATTGTTTCTCCAGCGGTAAGAAACTTCTGCGTCTTCAATTTGAAGAGGACGGATGTATACGGAATAATCGATCATAAGCTATTTACGAGGCTAACAATTTCCTGCATGTCTTCTTCTGTATACCTGTGGTCAACAGGCAGCGGCAGTAAATGGTTAGTTAGATGTTCTTCAGTTGCAAAACCTCTTATTTTCCTTTTGATCACATCTTGCCAGAAAATAGGTACAAACAGGTTTTTTGACCAAAGTTTTTCATGTCTTACTTTTTCTTCTGTTAAAAGCGGATACACCATTGGCACTCCATTTTCGGTTTCTTCCCATTTCAACAGGTTTCGGTCTTTAAATTCTTGATGCAAAAACCTGAAATTTTCTTTGCGCCTTAGCATGCATTCATCATAGTTTATATGGGAAAGCAAACATTCGCTTAGACTACTCATGCTTTTCAGGTCTGCATTACACAGTATTTCATTTTCGGCAAAAAACGGATAGCCATTTTTCACATTTCCATTGAACCGGTGCAGCAAATGCTGGATGGTATAGGCTTCGTTTTTTTCCTTCGGAACCTCTATTTCTACACCATTTGGATAATATATATAACCACCATCTGGAACACCAAAAAACTTTCTGCATGAGTTGAAACTCCAGGCCTGTCCATCACCTTTGTAAAAAAAAGCCTGCGAGCAATCGATAATCAGTTTGTCGCCATATTTTTCTATCAGCCGTTCAACAATTTTGTTTTTCAGGCCGAAATAATTGATGTACAAAAAATATTCACCAGACTTAAGCTCCGGCAATTCTTGCGGTTCCAGTTGATGATTTATGGCGTAAAATTGGTAAGGTACTGCTGCTGCAGCAAAAGATTCCAGCAAACCATCGCAGGTATAAAAGGGAATATAGACGTTTTGCGGGCGCAACTTTTTCAGAATGGCATGTAGTGCGGCCCTGCCGCTTTTCAATGCAGGAACCGTGTGAAACGTCTCTTTTCCCTTTTGAAGTTCCAGTTCAAAATAACCGCCGATTGCTTTCATTGGAGCTGAAAATCTTTAACCATCTCCTTAATTTTTTCCGGCTCATTAAACATCATCACGTCAATAATTGAAAGTGCAGGTTCAAAAGTAGCGGACAGCTGCTGGTAAGGCTGCAGGTTGGGTTTTATAAATTTCAGATCGATACCATTTTTCAAAAAAATGTTTTTGTCGTAAAGCGCTGCGCCTCCTGGCAGGTTTATATAGCTATCTGCACCTAATTGAATGCAAAGTTGCAATACCCTGTCGGTTTTGTTCTCGACATTTGAATAATCCAGTTCCATTTGCGATTGAAGCTTTATATCTTTTTCAATCCCAATATAGCGACATGCCTTAAGCAAATAGTGTTGGTTCAATAAAGTAATGCTGCTCTCCTCAAACTCAAAACAATCATTTATAAAAGAATATACTTGCTTATAGAAAGGCGCTTTTCTTTTATAGCTTTCCAGCTTTTTTAAGACCTCTTTTTTCCAATTTTTACCGGGTACAACTGCAATGTTTTTGATTGTCGTTTTTAACGGATGCTTTTGAACAGGAGCAATAATATAGGTACAATCTCCGTTTTGATTTTGAACCCGGTTGCGGTTGATCCATCCGTGCCTGATGTACTGCACTTCGTCTGCCAGAATGAACCTGTCGGCAGCATTTATCAATTGAAAATACCCCAGGTAGGGAAAAAAATAAGGCTGCATTACAGCAAGCGTCATGTGCTAATTGTTTTGCGCCCTCAATAAAATTCGTACTACAAAATGAATTTCTTCTTTTGACATTTCGTAATACAATGGCAGGCAAAGTGTGCGTGCAGCTATGTCAGTTGCATGCGGGCATTCGCAATGCTCAATATAATCCAGGGTGTTCAAAGCAGGATAAAAATACCGCCGTGGAAAAATGGAATGTGCATTCAGCAATTCTACCATTGACTTTAACGCCTTTTCTGAAGGCAAAATGATTGGGTAATAGGCATAATTGATTTCAGCGTTCTTTGTTATTTCCTGCTCTTGTTTAAATAAGCCTTGCAGCAGTTGCGAGTAGTAGAGATAATCCTGTTTTCTTTTTTCCAAAACGGTAAATACATGCCTTAAGTTAGCCAGACCCATTGCAGCATGAAACTCTGAGTTTTTAGCATTGATACCAATGCAGGCAAAGTTTTCAAGGCCATCCAGTCCAAAATTGCGCATAAAGGCAATTTTCTTTAATACTTCAGCGTCTTTCGTAAAAACAGCACCACCTTCTATGGTATGAAAAACTTTGGTGGCGTGAAAACTGGTAGTGGTTACATCGCCATATAGGTACACAGACTTGCCTTTGTAGGTAGTACCAAAGCAGTGCGCTGCATCGTAAATAACTTTAAGATTATGCCTGGACGCTATGGCATCAATCGCTTCAATGTCGCAGGGGTTTCCAAATACATGGGTGGCTAAAATAGCGCAGGTTTCGGGCGTTATGGCTGCTTCAATTTTAGTAGTGTCAATATTTAAAGTTGCAGGATCAATGTCCACCATCACTGGCTTGCAGCCCTCCCATACAATGCTGTTTGCGGTAGCTACAAAAGAATAGGGTGTAGTGATGATCTCTCCTTTTAATTCTAGTGCCCGTATGGCTAATTGAAGTGCCAGGGTGCCATTGGCTGTAAAAAGTACATACGGCGCCTGCAGGTAATGTTTCAGTTCCAGTTCCAGTTCGTTTACCAGCGGTCCGTTGTTGGTAAGCCAGTTGCGCTGCCAAATGCCGTCTATAAACTGTTTATAGTCGTCTATCGGTGGCAGGAATGGCTTGTTTACTGAAATCATAATTAAAGGTGGCTGTATAGTTTGGTTTAAAAGGAAAAACAGACGTTTTATGCTAAGGCATTAAACGGCCTGCAGCGAAACCATTTTTTGGAAGCGGGTTGATTTGTTCATCATTTCGTAGAAAGAGCCGGAGGCTGAAACTTTTCCATCTTCCAGCAGATAAATGATGTCCGCCTCTTTAATGGTTGATAAGCGGTGCGCAATCAGTACCATGGTATATTTTCCGTGCAGTTTTTCTATATTTTCCTGGATCATCTTTTCTGTTTCCGAGTCCAGTGCAGATGTGGCTTCGTCCAGAATCAATATTTCAGCGTTCTTGTACAACTCACGGGCAATAGAAATGCGTTGCTTTTGGCCACCTGATATTAATATACCATTGTCACCCAGATTGGTCAGTTCTTTTTCGGGCTGACTTTCGATAAAATCTTTCAAAGACGCCATTTCAATCACTTCTTCAAAACGTCTTTTATTTTCAGCTGTGGGTTCAGCCCAAAAGGTAATGTTGTTATAAATGTTGTCGTTAAAAATAACCGACTCCTGAGAGATGTATCCGATCTTGTTTCTATAGCTGTTCAGGTCGGTTTGGTTTAAAGGCATGCCGTCAATTAAAATGTCGCCACTCTTTGGTAAAAACAAGCCGGCTATCATGTTGGCTATGGTTGTTTTGCCGGAGCCGCTCTCTCCTATCAGTGCAATGGTTTGCCGGGCAGGAATGGTCAGGTTAATATGGTTTAGTGCAACTTTTGTGTCGTAGTAGAAGGTAACATCTTTAAATTCAAGCTGCTCATTGATGGCTTCTACCTGGTACGAACCAAACTTTTCTTTGGCAGCCGTCATATGCTGCGTCATAACAGCCACCGAATTCATACCGCCGCTGAATTCAATAAACTTTTGCCAGGAGCTTTGTACCAGAATCAGGTAAGTAAGTGCCCTGTAAAAAAGCAGCAGACTTAGTATGATTCCATCCAGACCGGTTCCCATCCATTTTAGCTGCAGCACTATCACCAGGCTGACAATGCAAATAATAAGCGGTTCTTTAATGGAAGTGGCCAGAGCATTTAGTTTGCCGATCTTCAAGTTCAGCACACCAGTTTCGTTAATCACTTTTTTGAGCTTGTTGGAGTAAGCTCCAAATGTGTTTGTTGATTTCAGGTATTTAAAATAATTAATGGACTGTATAAGATGACCGTTAAAATCGCTGCCTTGCTTGGCCAACGCAAAAGATGCCTGCTTGGTGGATTTATAAATTTTCCTGTAAATAAGGTTGGAGAGTGCAGAACCTACGGCTACCAGCAAAGCAAATTGGTAATTAGCCAGTAATGCCAGCACCACATAGGTTGCAAGCATAGAAATGGCCTGTGAAGCCGTAAAATAATAGGTCATAGTTTGCAGCAAGCGCTGCACTTCACCGGTCAGTGTGTTTTGAATTTTACCGGCATCAAGCTTTAAAAAAGCACTATAGGAAATACCTTGTAAGTTTTCAACTAAAAAGTACCGGACTTTTTTAATAAAAATCTCCCTGATCCGGGCATAATAATTCAGCTGCACATACTTTAAAATACCTTTTAAAGTAAAAAGCGAGGTCAGGATAATCAATACATTGGTAACATTCAGTTCCATTCCTAACTGCTGTATAAAGTCAGTTAAATATTGCAGTTTTCCCAGAGAGGCTCCCTCATCAGCTACGCCACTTTCCGCGTTGCTGGCAATTTCTAAAAGTGGAATAAACATGGCAATGCCTATACCATCCAGAAAGCTTATAAGTATACTCATGGCCAGGCAGTAGATAATTTTATTGCCCAACACACTATAATAGAATTTGAAGTAACCTAAAAAATTATTCTTATAAGAAATCTTCATTGCCTTTATTAAAGTAATACGGATTAAAAAAAGATGGAAAAAATTTTCTGCAAAAGATGTTCAATCAGTCTTGTGAAAAACGTCTCTTTTTCCTTTTAAGATAAAAGTGATAATCAAGCTATTGCTAACCTGATTATCACTGTTTACAAAAGTTGAAGTACAAAATGTATTAATTACTGATCATGGCTTTCTTTTTCTTTTCATCTGCCTGGTAGCCATAACCATAAGCAAAGTCATTACCGTAATTAAACTCCTTGTTATCTATTATGCCATTAATGATAAGCGTCAGGCGCGGCAGCTTTTTATCTTCACTCAGTTTATTGATCAACTTTAATGTTGTGCGCAAGGTATACTTATGCCTTACAACAAAGAAAGAAATATCGGCAAACCTGCCGAGTGTCAATGCATCAGAAACGGGGCCTACCGGCGGTGTGTCTATAATGATAACGTCAAAATTTTCTTTCAGGTGCTCAAATAACAGCTCCATCCGGTCTGAAAGAATGATCTCACCCGGATTGGATGGCAGTGGGTAACCAGAGCTTACAAAGAAGAGATTTTCAGAACTCGTTGTAGGCTGAACAATTTCTTCCAAAGTAGCTTCTTCCATCAAGAAGTTAACAATGCCTGTAGTGTTGGCCATTTCCAATTTGGTAGACAACCCTGGATTTCTTAGATCAAATTCCAGCAGGGCCACTTTTTTACCACCAATGGCAATGCTATTGGCCAGGTTCAGGCTGATAAAGCTTTTACCTTCTTCACTTTTTGAAGATGTTACCAAAAGTGTTTTATGAGCTATACCCCGGGTTAAGTAAGAAATATTGGTTCTTAAAGTTCTGAAATGTTCAGCTTCTGGAGAATTGTTGTCGCTTGTAACTACCAGTTCTTTATTCTTTTTACGGGCATCTCCTATTTCACCTGCAATGGGCAGCTTTGTGAGGGCTTCCACATCCTGTCGTGTTTCTATTTTATTGTTCATTAAAATACGAACAAGGATGATTAAGATGGGCAACAGCAAGCCGGCACCGAGTGCTATCATGTAAAAAAGAGATGGCTCAGGGTATTGAGATATACTTTTTGCCCCATCCACAATTCTAGATTCTGCAATTTCAGCAGATGCCAGTTCCAGGTTTTTATCTTCTTTCTTTTGCAGCAGGAAAGTATAAAGTGATTGCTTAATACCCAGCACACGGTTTAGTTCAATCAGTTCTTTTTCTTTTTCCGGCATGGTAGAGAAACGGCCTGTTATTTTCCTTTCCTGGCTGGCAAGGGAATTATTGTTGGCCCGGATCTCACTTTTAATATTCCTGATGTTTTTTAGAATATTCGTTCTGAGTTCTTCCATTTGGCCATTAATTGGGTCCAGGCGTGGGTCTTGTGCAGTGCCCCTGTCAAGAATACTTCTCTTTTGCAAAACCAGCTGATTGTAGCTACCGATCTGGCTGCTCAAAACAGGATCATTAAGTCCGTTGCTGTTAGGTACAATTTCTTCCCGGCCATTATAGCTTCTTATGTTTGACTCTACCAGGTTGGCTAAATCTTGTCTCAAGAGGTTGCTGGTACGCTGGTTATCAATTTGAGGTAAGCTTCCCAACAGTTGGCTGGCTGAAGAGGCAACATCAAATACTTGGTTACCCGCTTTGAAATCGCGAACAAGTTTTGCTTGTGCGTCCAGCTCTTCACTTACTGAAGCCAGTCGCTCATTCAGGAAGTCCATTTCCTTGCGCAGCGCCTGGTTGTTATGATCTAGGTTCGCAATATCATAATTTGTAACTAAAACATTGATGAATTTTTTTGCTCTTGACGGCACTTCATCTCTAACAGTTACTTGCAATAAACCTTCACCTGCTTTAGGAACAGGAACAATTTCTGTGCGTCCAATATACTTTGAAACCGTTGCGCTTTTACTTAAAAACTGTAAATCAAATTCTTTGGTGGAAGGAATTGATACATTGTTCTTTTTTGCAATAATCAAACTGTCGCCGCCAACGAAAAGTGGCTGATTGTAAGAACCGGTCAAAGACTCATTTTCCGATTGTAAGGTGTAAGAAGACTCCTGCAGTGAAAGTTTGTATTCCGGGCTCGCAATATCAGGTTGCTTTCTTTGAATATATATTTGAAATGGAATAGAGTCTAAAGAAACAACCTGGTTTTTTCCTTTTATATCAGTTTTAACCTGGACGTCAAGATCCAGAGAATCGACTACTTTCCGAACAATGGAACCGGAGCGGAATTTAAAAATCTCATTGTTAACATCCAGCCAGCTTTCTTTCTGACTGCTTCCAAAAGCAGAACCGCCAAGCATATTAGATGCTTCTGCCGGATGCTTTATCAGTACATAAGCCGATACGTTGTAAGTGGTAGGTGTGAAAAGCAAATAAGTATAAGCCATTCCAGCAAATAACCCCATTGTAATTACAAACCAATACCAATTTTTTGCCAGTTTCGAAAAGAAACGTTTTATATCAAAACCTTTACTGCTCTCTTCCTCAAAAGTTACTTGTTCCATAACGAAATTTTTTTAGTTGTTGTTAGCAATGGTGAAACCTAATGTGATGATGCCCACCACAAAAGAAAATACAGAGGTAAAGAATCTTACATCTTCGCGGTAAATGGCGCTAGGCCTGGTTTTTACATAGATAACATCATTATGGCGCAGCTGAAACAATTCTGGATTGTTTAGCACTTCTTTTTTCCGAAGGTCTATTTTGTAAATGGTACGTTGTCCTTTATATTCTCTGAAAAGTCTTACATCATTCAGATTTCCCATTCTTTCTATTTCTCCGGCCATAGCCAGTCCATCAAGTAAGGTATTCTTTTGTGACGGCAATTCTTTTATGCCGGCGCCTACGCCAATTACCGAAATACGGAATGTAGTAAAACGTACATCTACCATGGGTTCTTTCAGGTAAACACTGGCACTACGGGTAAGCGAGTTGCGGAGCGCATCGGCAGTAAGGCCGGAAACTTTTACCTTTCCTAACATTGGCAGATCTACATTGCCGTTAGGGTCTACCTGATATCCGGTATTAGCAGCAGCACCCGTAGCCAAGGGAGGAGGCGCCCAGAAAGCAGCCGCTTCATCTTCTTTTACTTTGGGTGTAAATACAATGCTTAAATAATCACCCGGCTCAATAATCCTATCTTCATATGGCATTGGCGGCAGGTGAATAATATCATTGTCAGGCAGGTCAGTAAAAAAACCTCTTGCCTTAGCAGATTCGCACGAACTAAATAATACTAAAATAAGAATGCTCAGGCTGAATGTAGCCAAAGTGCAGGAAAAAACGCTTCTTTTGATCATTAGAGGCAGGTTAATTCTTTATTTAAAATAGGGTTAAGTGGTTTTTCAGAACTTAGATAAAGAATTAGTTTTTCAGGAGCGTTTGGAGTAAAAGGAAATCAAAAGGTTTAAACCTCTCAATTTCCTTTTAAAAATTTATAAGCGGGCATCTACCAGTTCTTTGTCGAAAATAGCCTTCACATCAAATAGTACACAAGGATCGCTGCACAGGTTTTTGATCATGGCATAATCAAATTCCTTATGTCCAACGGCTACAATTACGGAATCGTAATTGCAGTTTTCCGGCTGTTCTTTCATGGTTTTTATGCCATATTCGTGTTCCACTTCTTTGGGGTCCGCCCATGGATCGTATACATCCACATTAATATGGTAATTCTTGAGGTGATTGATAATGTCAATTACCTTAGTATTACGTACATCGGGGCAGTTTTCTTTAAAAGTTATGCCAAGTACAAGGGCTTTGCTGCCTACCACCTGAATGCCTTTGCGTACCATCAGCTTGATTACTTCATCGGCTACGTAAGGACCCATACCATCGTTCAGACGGCGGCCTGCTAAAATTATTTCGGGGTGGTAGCCCACTTCCATAGCCTTTTGCGCCAGGTAGTAAGGATCTACACCAATACAATGCCCGCCTACAAGACCCGGTTTAAACGGTAAAAAGTTCCATTTAGTACCCGCGGCAGCTAATACCTCGTGAGTATCAATCTTTAAATGGTTGAATATCTTGGCCAGTTCATTAATAAAAGCAATATTGATATCCCGCTGGGCATTTTCAATAACCTTGGCGGCTTCTGCTACTTTAATGGAGGGCGCCAGGTGCGTTCCAGCAATAATTATGCTACTATAAAGGTCGTTTACAATTTTTGCAGATTCTGGCGTGGAACCGGAGGTAACTTTTTTAATTTTTGTCACCGTATGTTCTTTATCACCGGGGTTTATTCTTTCAGGCGAGTAGCCTACATAAAAGTCTTCATTAAACTTCAGGCCCGATACTTTTTCCAAAATGGGAACACATTCATCTTCCGTTACGCCCGGGTATACTGTTGATTCATAAACAACGATATCGCCTTTCTTTAAAGCTTTACCTACAGTTTCGCTCGCTTTTACCAGCG